>JBDUDG010000173.1:0-6842 GCA_040003045.1 Saprospiraceae bacterium
AAAGAAGGGTTTTGAAATGGATCCTAAAATGATCAATGGGCAATCATAGTCTGTAAATTCAATGGAAACTTTGCCGTGGATATCCGGGATGACAATTTTACCAGATTCATTGATCAGCGATGTGTGACCTGTCTTCCCATTATAGATTTCCCCAAAATATTTTCCCTGTCCAAGGATTTCGATCAACCGCAGACTATCGGAATGATATACTTCTTTCCTTTCCCTGGAAGAAATTACATGAAGACCTCTTTCGTGATAATTGTCATTATAGTACCACGCAAATCCGGCTCCACGGTAGAACATGTTGTCAAATTTAGGTGGAACTACTTCCTTTCCAGTCTTATCCACCAGGCCGTAAGCGCCCTGGTGATAGACAACAAAGACTTCTGACTGAGCCGGGTGTTCAGACAATTTGATAGCATCATACCTCGGAGAAAGAATAATGGTTCCTTTTTCAGAAACAAGTCCGTAAAGGTTTCCCTGGCAAAATGGAAAAACCATCTGGCCCATCATCGGACAATGCAAAATAGCTACAAGAGCTGAAAGGAAGATCAAACGTGAGGCCATGATTTTCAAGATGATTTTAGTCAAAAGAAAGTTCAAAGTAATACAATCCATCTCTTTTACAACTTGAAGCACCTGTTCAACAACCTGTCTACTCATCAACCTGTCTACTCGTCCGCCTGTCTACCGATTACTAGTGCATCATGAGTTTCATCGCGACGCCAAACTTCACCTTTAATAAAAAAGTCTTAGTACCATCGACCGATACTAAGACTCGCAGATAAGTGATGCGGAGGAGGAGGGATTCGAACCCCCGAAGGCTTTTACACCTTGCCGGTTTTCAAGACCGGTGCAATCAACCGCTCTACCACTCCTCCGGAAAATGGGAAGTTGAGGGCGCAAATATAGAATTTTTAGGACTTCTCCGGCAGCGAAAAGGTCCTCCCGGACCCTAAATCCACATCGGAAGCGATTTCATAGCCAATATCCAGCCAGCGAGATTCAATAATATCCTGATATAGTTGAAGGTTTTCCGGGACGATATCATGCCTAATCACCAATTATGCACAGCACCTGTAGATTTCCATGACAGTACCAAGCTAGCAGGTTACAATCCTGCTCCGAAAGCAGTCCCTGGCGTAATCACAAAAAGCCAAAGAAGAATTTCAGATATTGACATGGGAAGAAAAGGATTACTCCCATCTTTTGGATCAGCGTAGCCCATCCCTCCCCCTCCGCACTAATTCACGTAGCCACCAAAATCAACTCTGATTCACTTTCAGGATGCGTACTTTACTGCGAATAAGAAAGCACATGCTTTTCAAACGATTACAAGCGCTTTTCAATGCGGAACAATATCATGGATGGAGTAAAACTCGCCGTTATTTTGAGGGCTGGTATTATAAAGTGGTGAATGCTGCGGAGGATAAAGCCTTCGCAATTATTCCGGGCATTGCGATGGATGATCAGGGTGTGCAGCAGGCTTTCATTCAGGTGCTGGATGGTCGAAAAAAAACAGCCGAATATCATAAGTTCTCAGTGAATGATTTTATTCCATACAGCGGAAGATTCGAAGTTGCCATCGCGGATAATAAATTTTCCGGTATCCACATAGAACTTCATCTGCCTGCGATTAACGGGCAACTACATTTTACAAATCTCAGTCCCTGGACGAATAATTGGTATTCGCCCAATATCATGGGTCCTTTTTCTTTTGTTCCTTTTATGCAATGTTATCATGGCATCCTGAGTATGGATCATGATATCAAAGGAGTGTTGACTATTCATGGTGAACGCATCGACTTCACGGGAGGGAGAGGATACATGGAAAAAGACTGGGGGCACTCCTTTCCATTTGCTTATTTCTGGATGCAGTCCAATCATTTTAGTGAGCCTCATATTTCATTAAAAGCATCGGTTGCGAAAATTCCGTGGTTGGGGAGTTCCTTCATTGGTTTTATTGCCGGACTTTGGTGGAATGGGCAGTTGATAGAATTTACAACGTATAATTATACGCGTTTACGAAAATCTTACGCCGATCATCAGCAGGTAGTTTTAGTGATGGAAAATAAATCTTACCGTTTAGAAATTCGTGCACATCGCGATAGTACTACGACACTTGCGTCTCCGATTCAGGGTTTTATGGATGGTCGGATAGAAGAAAGTATGACCGCAAATATCGAAGTACGATTGTTCGATAAAAAACAAAATTGTGTACTGTTGGAGGATGTTGGAAGAAACGCGGGATTAGAAGTAGCAGGAGCAATTGAAGAGATACAAATTTAAAGTCTGGCCCTGAACTGA
Source organism: Saprospiraceae bacterium (assembly GCA_040003045.1). Lineage (GTDB taxonomy): Bacteria > Bacteroidota > Bacteroidia > Chitinophagales > Saprospiraceae > Opimibacter. The sequence continues at coordinate 2,308 of JBDUDG010000173.1, forward strand.
ACAAAGATTTGTATTGACTGTTGAGGTAACGACGCTGATCCTCTTTATTTATGAGTAAACTATACGATGTAGTTATTATAGGTTCCGGTCCGGCTGGAACAACTGTCGCACGGATTGCTGCGGAACATCATCTAAGCGTTTTATTGGTCGATAAGAAACAGGAATTGGGTAGTCCAATTCAATGTTCTGGTGCGGTGAGCCGTCATGCATTGGAGTCCGTAGGTATTGTGCCCGATACGGAATTCATTCACGAAGCGATTTATGGTTTTGATATTTACAATCAGGACGGCCAACATAAAACAATAGATTACCGGGATTTGAAACCCAAAGAATATGGAGACTCTGATGATAAGAAGCCGTTGGGCTACGTAGTTGATCGCCGTCGTTTTGATCGTTATCTTATGACGCAGGCGGAACGGGCTGGGGTTGAGGTATGGTTAAAAACGGAAGGATTGGGATATAAAGTAAATCCAGATGGAACTTGTACCGTTTTTCTGAAAAGATTTAATGAAGAAATAAACGTTCAGGCAAAAGTGTTAGTAGGAGCAGATGGTTTACAATCTCAGGTTGGTAAATGGGCTGGTTTACATACACATATCAAGTTACCCGAGCTGGCGAGTTGCTTACAATTCGTCGTAGATAATGTTGAAACAAATGGTTTATTAGAAATCATAACGGGCCACGAATGGGCTCCGGGCGGTTATGCCTGGGTATTCCCTAAAGGGCATGGCTATGCAGAAATTGGTCTCGGCGTCTCTACAACGATGACTCAAAAAAATGCGCAATGGCACGTCGATCATTTTATTAAAAATTCTTTTTTTAAAGAACGATTTGAACATTCAAAAGTCTTAGAAATTCAGGGCGGCGGTGTTCCTTTAGCTGCACCATTAAAAACGCAATTTGCCGATCATTTAATACTGGTTGGTGATGCCGCTCGTCACGTCAACCCGATTACAGGAGGTGGTATTCATACAGCATTGAGTGGAGGAGCTATTGCCGGAAATTTCTTAGGAGCTTTTTTACAAAAAAATATGGCCGCCACTTCTGATCACTTAAGCCAATACCAGGAGGAATGGCTTAACATTATGGGCAATAAGATGTGGAAACTATACGACATTAAAACTGATATTTTTAAAACGAAAAATATAAATGTTCGAGATAAAATGCTATATCAAACTATGTCAGATTATTTTAGCCCGGATTCCGAATTTAAGAAAATATAAATATCACTTCTTATTTTAATATTTATGAGTAAACGTGCGCCAGTGCTTTTTAAAATTGGCTGGAACGCTTGTATCAATTGTGGTGCCTGCGTGGCGATCTGTCCGCAAGAGGCTGGATTCATCAGTCCTTTCGATACCATCGCAGTAGACAGACCTTGCGATATCGCGTGCATGATGTGCGAAGATATTTGTCCAGTGTCAACCATCACACATATCGAAGTCATTCCGACAAATTGACTTTAAATTTATTTATAAACTTCCTGTAAATTATGCTGTCATGAGATTAATGCAACACAAAAAAGAAGCCTTTTGGTTTTATAGTTATCTGTCTATCTTTTACGATAAATTGGTCAATCCTCTTTTTTGGACCAAGAAAATGCGCGATGATTCTTTAATGTTAGCCCAACTCGATCAGGTAAATATTAATGTCATTGATGTAGGCTCCGGTACCGGATTTACGACCGAAGGAATCGTCAGACACGTCTCTCCTCGGCAAGTTACCTGTGTTGATCAAAGTCCTCATCAAATGGCAAAGGCTAAAGTTAAACCTATGCTACTTGGCTGCATCTTTCAACTGGGAGATGCAGAAGACATTCCTTTTTCCAATGATACTTTTGATCGTTACGTCTCTGCGGGAAGCATTGAATATTGGCCAAATCCACAGAAGGGCATCACCGAAGCATATCGTGTGATCAAAGAAGGTGGCGTGGCTACCATGATCGGCCCTTTGAATCCACCTAATGCATTGGTAAGTTTCGCTGCTAATACATGGATGTTGTTTCCAACCGATCAGGAATATCGTGATTGGTACAAAAATGCTGGTTTCGAAAACATCACAATAAAATATGTATCTCCGCATTGGGTCACACAAAAAGATAAATATTGTATCGCTATTTCAGGCACTAAACCGAAGTCCGGCTTCTCTCCCATCGAGAAAACACAGGTCATTAACGAACCTTTAGAATCTGAAACGCAAACGGGTGTTTTACGAACCATTTTGATGTTTGTCCGAATATTAATCGGTTCAATTGCAGGATTTATTTTCATTCCCATTGCTTTACTTGGGTACTTAAGAAGTGCATTTGCACGAAAAGAAGAATTGCCAGAGGAATATAGAGAGCGTCTGAATATCTATCAGATTGCAGTATTGAGTTTGATTGGCATCCTGGTACTGATCTGGATATTTTAAATGGAACTATAACGGTACATGGCTAAAGACTATCAAAAAGGAATTTTCACTTACGGACTATTTCAAGGGATAAAGCAATGAATTTCTTAATTAATTTTATCCGATTTTCAAGATTACATACTGTCATCGGTACGACACTGAGTATCCTGGTGTTGTATTTCATAGCGCTATCTTCCTACACCGGAACAGGTCGGTACGGATTGCTTTTAATTTTGACTTTACTGAGTTGTCTTGGTGCGAACATCTTTATTGTCGGCTTGAATCAAATCACAGATGTCGCCATCGATAAAATCAATAAGCCCTATTTACCATTAGCCTCGGGCGCTTTTTCTATGCGTTTAGGTTATTTAATTATTACCATATCGATTCTCTTGTCTTTGGTCATTGCCTTCTATCTTGGGAAATATTTATTGCTAACGGTCTTATTGAGTTTATTTTTGGGAACCGTCTATTCTCTACCTCCCATTCGCCTGAAACGTTTTCCGTTTTGGGCTGCCTTCTGTATTATTGCAGTTCGGGGAGTAATAGTAAATATCCTTTTGTTTTTGCATTTCAATTCGACGATTAATCAATCGCATCAGTTAACGTCTATCGTGCTGGCCCTGACTGCTACTATTTTTATTTACAGTATCATTATCGCCTGGTTCAAAGACATCCCGGATATGGAAGGCGATCGAAAATTCAATATTAGCACCTTTAGTATTCGTTTTGGAGCAGAACGAATATTTTTACTGGGAAATATACTTATTAGTCTTACCTTCTTTTCGTTAATTGTCTTTGCCTTTTTAAATTCCAACCTCGTTAACATCCCTTTAATGGTCGGTAGTCATCTTTTGTTTTTTGCTGCTTTAATTTATTTTAGCAAAAAGACAGAGATCAGGCAACCTCGTTCAATCAGTAAGTATTATCAATTTATTTGGGTTCTGTTTTTTGGAGAATACATCGTTTTTGGAATGTCCCACTTATTGAATTGATTTAGGAGTCTGTTTAAAAATTATCAGCAGGTCTGCTAAACGTCCTTTTCTTCTACTCCATGATTGTTTGGGTTCAAACCTAATGCAATAAATATATCGTGATGAAATTGAAAATGTGTGGTTGAATAATACTGATATGGATTTTCTTAAAGGATGGAAGAGGGAGGTATTATTTTTTCAATTCGGAGATTTTGGTGGAATTTAAATCGTGATTTCGATATCCATGACTCTTTTACTCACTTCCTTTTTATTACTTTCACCTCCCAATTAAAATACAACAGGAAGCTTTTTTATGAAAACAAATACACCGATCAATGCAGTCTTAATAGGTGCCGGCCCTCTTGGTATCAATATCTATAAATACGCCTTGAAAAGACGTGATGTCATCATAACCCATGTCATTGATATCGCTCCATCCCTTACTGGAAAAGATATGGGCTCCAATTGTGGCATTGAACCCACCGGTGTTTTGATCTCTGATAAAATTTCCGACATTAAAAACGTAGAAGTGGCGATCCTCGCTACTGTCTCTGATCTTCCACGTATCGCTCCGCAGTTGCTTTCATTGATTGAAGCAGGTCTGCATGTTGTCACCACCTGTGAAGAAATGTTTTTCCCATGGGAGAACTCGCGTGAATGGTCCGAAACTTTCGATCGTGCAGCCAGAGATAAAAATGTAGCCATTTTGGGAACAGGTGTAAATCCAGGATTTCTTATGGACACTTTGCCTGTCATGCTTACCGGAGTTTGTGAACATGTGGATCGGATAGAAGTGCGCCGCTATCAGGACGCACAATTTCGCCGGATCCCTTTTCAGAAAAAAATTGGTGCCGGGCTTACCTATGATGAATTCATGCAGAAGAAAAATGAAGGAAGCCTGCGTCATATAGGACTTTCTGAATCCATGCATTTCATAGCTCATCAATTAGGTTGGAAGCTGGAGCGCACAGAAGATAAGATCGAACCAGTCATCGCTGAACGAAACTTAACTACCGAATCATTAAGAATAATATCCGGACAAGTGGCAGGAATTCGACAGACCGGAATAGGTATCGTCAATGGCCAGGAAAGGATCAGACTTTCATTCCAGGCTTCCGTCGGAGAACCGGATGCATACGATGAAATAGAAATTTTCGGAACACCTCATAT
>JBDUDG010000174.1:0-6840 GCA_040003045.1 Saprospiraceae bacterium
ACTGGGATACAAGCCTTGGCGAACATTGGGGCACGACTACCGAACAATACAAATCTGCTCCTGTATCAATCACAGACAGTCCATACGGAGACTATGGATTGAATGCCAATGAATCCATATTACTCAAGCAGGAAATTGACCTGCAGGATGTCACTTCTGCATATGTCCAATTCTGGGCCAGATGGGATATTGAGAATGATTATGATTACGTCGTATTCCAGGCAAGTACAGATGGCCAGAACTGGGAAAACTTATGTGGGGAAAGATCAAAGCTAGGCTCATTATTTCAACTCTATGAGCAACCTCTTTATGATGGTAAACAATTGCCATGGGTTCTGGAAACCTCTGATCTGAAGCCATACATTGGACAAAAAATCAGGTTGCGGTTTCTGCTTGTTTCGGATGGATTTGCATCAAAGGACGGTTTGTATTTCGATGACTTTAAAGTCACCACGATTACAGAAGGTACTGTAGCCACAAAAGATATTGAAGATTCCGCTTTCTCCGTATTCCCAAATCCTACAGACAATAGCGTTACCATTGAAATCCCTGAATTAACCAGGCCGGCTATAAGCATTTTCAATACACTCGGCAGAGAAGTATATTCTAATCAGTCGGTTCTTGGAAATGTACAACGTGTCACTACCTCAGGATGGCCGGCAGGTTTGTATCAATATGTCATCTTTTCAGAAGGCAAGCCTGTGAACAATGGACTACTGAGCCTTCAGCATTGATCTTTTTTCAAACAAATACGATTCGATTTTTTCTCATTGGTGCGATGTAAAGAGATTGTCAGGATTAGTCATCTTTGCACTCAGCATCATGCACTCAGTATTGATTTCTGTTTTCATAATTAAGTACACCATTTAAAAATTACGGACATGGCGATAGACACTAAATTTCTGACCAAACTGGGTATCAGGAAATTCAATAATGGTACATCTACCGGCCAGAAATCAACGAATTCCAAAAGCTTCCAGCCATCCCAATCTCCCGTAGATGGAAAGCTCATCGGGGCTGTTAGTAACACTACGCCAAAAGAATATGAAAGGGTCATCAGAACCGCATCAAAAGCTTTTGAAACCTGGAGAATGATGCCTGCTCCAAAACGCGGTGAAATAGTACGTCAATATGGCGAAGCACTGCGTAAAAATAAAGATCCGTTGGGCCGACTGGTCTCCTACGAAATGGGTAAAAGCCTCCAGGAAGGCTGGGGTGAGGTACAGGAAATGATTGATATCTGTGACTTCGCGGTTGGCTTATCCAGACAATTATACGGTCTGAGTATGCACTCTGAACGCAATATGCACCGTATGTACGAACAATGGCATCCGCTTGGAATTGTCGGTGTCATTTCAGCATTCAATTTCCCGGTGGCAGTATGGTCATGGAATGCAATGCTTGCTCTGGTTTGTGGTGACGTGATAGTTTGGAAGCCTTCTGAAAAAACACCACTGTGTGGAGTAGCCTGCATGAATATTTTACAGGAAGTGCTCAAAGCCAATAGTCTTCCGGAAGGGATCGTCAGCATGATCAATGGCGATTATCGTGTTGGTGAACTCATGACGCAGGATCATCGCATACCGCTCATCTCTGCGACCGGCAGTACACGCATGGGGAAAATAGTGGGAACAGCTGTAGCCGGCAGATTAGGCAGATCCCTGCTTGAACTCGGTGGAAATAATGCTATCATCGTCACTCCAAATGCTGATTTGAATATCATTCTTACAGGTGCTGTATTCGGTGCGGTAGGTACTGCAGGCCAACGATGTACTTCTACTCGAAGGCTCATCATTCATCAATCCATCTTTGACAAAATAACAGCTGCATTAGTCAAAGCATATAAGCAAATTGTGATTGGCAATCCGCTTGATCCGCATGTACACATGGGACCACTGATTGATCTGCAGGCAGTCTTTCATTATCAAAAAGCACTTGAAGCAATCAAAAATCAGGGAGGGAAAATGTTAGTGCCTGGTGGTGTACTGAAAGGAAAAAAATATTCCAGCGGTTGTTATGTGTTGCCGTGCATAGCAGAAGTTAGAAATGATATGCCGATCGTACAGTCTGAAACTTTTGCACCTATTCTGTACGTGATGCCCTACAAAGATCTTGATGAAGCGATCCGTATGCAGAATGAAGTGCCGCAAGGATTGTCTTCTTCCATCATGACGGATAGTCTTAAAGAAGCTGAGCGATTTCTATCTTCCTCTGGCTCTGATTGTGGAATCGCAAATGTCAACATCGGCACATCCGGTGCAGAAATAGGAGGAGCATTTGGTGGTGAAAAGGAAACTGGTGGAGGACGTGAGAGTGGCTCTGATTCGTGGAAAGCTTACATGCGTCGACAGACTAATACCATTAACTGGAGCCGCGAATTACCCCTGGCACAAGGCATTAAATTTGTGATCTGATTTATTGTACTCTGTACCAGTATTGCGTTCTGCCAAGGGCGGGAAATCCAATATACCCTCGCAACTTAAGCTTGTCAGGATTTTCAAGTTCGACATAGCAGCTATATGTTTTTCCATTATTTGGATCTAAAACAGTTCCGCCTTCACCGCCGGTGGCAGTTTTATTCAGATCATATATGATCGTCATGCCGACTAGTGGTTTGTTTTTCAAATCACCATCACATTTCTCGCAAGTTGTATAAGTAGCCCCCGTGAGCAGTTTTATCACTCTTCCGTTAAGCTTTCCATTTGCTTCGTAAATTTCAATAACCGATTTTTCTGAGCCGTCACGGTCATCAATAGTTTTCCACATTCCTGTTACCTGGGCATTAAGGCTCAAAGTGCTGACCAGGACAGACAAAAGGATTAAGATTTTTAGAATTTTTAGGGACATATTCATTATTAAAAAAAGGAATTTGAACAGGATAAGGTTCTCTGAGCATAGTATTAGGTATGCCCTTTATCTCAGATCAGCTCCTGAATGGTTGGTGAAAAAAAGAAAAATGAGAAAGTTAATGGACTGAATGACAATAAGTTGGTGTAATTAGGAGTGCTTTTACCGGCCATGAAGATAATCCTAACCTAAGATTCATGGTAAAGTCGTGTGACCTGACGGGAGCAAACCTAATACATGGTATAAACTATAAACAGGTGTATCTTTATTGCCCGGACTGGTTAAAAACAGGCCTTCCTGATCATGGTAAACAAGGTAATCCTCATCGGCAACCTAGGGCGCGATCCCGAAGTAAGATACCTGGAAGGCAATATCGCCGTTGCCAAGTTCTCCGTCGCAACAAATGAAAGTTACAAGGATAAAAAAGGCGATTGGCAGACCGCCACAGAATGGCATGATGTGGTAGCTTGGCGCGCATTGGCAGAACGTGCAGAAAAACAGCTTAAAAAAGGCAGTCAGGTATATGTGGAAGGCAAGCTGACCCATCGTAAATATCAGGACAAGGATGGCATTGAAAAATATGTCACCGAGGTGGTGGCCAACAGCTTCCGTATCCTGGATCGTCGTGATTCAAGACCCGGTAGCCATGATGAAGAAATGCCGCCGGATCCTTCTTTCAATGATTCTTCATCTTCTATCACCACGAGCGGAGAGCAGCATGCGGATGATGATCTCCCATTCTGATCTTAGGCCCGGAAAAATTTTCTAATTAAAAATTTCATTTTGGATACGTCATCCGCTACATTATTATTTTTTGCTTTAATAAGCTGGGGAATTACAGGTGGTTTTTGTCTGCTAATTATTTTATTAGCCTGCTCCGCGCTGATCAGTGGATCTGAAGTGGCATTTTTTTCACTGGATAGAAATCAATTAAAAAATCTGGCAGATGAACATAATCACAATGGTCAAATCATTCTAAAACTGAGAGAAAAACCACGTCGCCTCCTGGCCACAATTCTCATTTCCAACAATCTTATTAATATCAGTATCGTCATATTATCCTTCTACCTGATCAATCATATGATTCATCCGGAGATCCTGGCATATTGGGGATTTAATATCAGTCGCATTGGTATTTTCAACTGGCTCACCTCACTTGAATGGGCTGCGGTACTCCGCTTTGTTATTTCGGTTACGGGGATCACTTTTCTTTTAGTACTCTTCGGTGAAATAGTGCCTAAGATCTATGCTAATCTGAACAATGTCGGTTTTGCAAAGGTGATGAGTACTCCATTAAGTCTTTTAATGTCATTGTTCTCTCCATTAAGTAAGACCCTTGTAAAATGGGGAAATGCGCTTGAGCGAAAGCTTGAGCCGGAGAATTCACTCGGTGCGAATAAAGATGATATTGATAAAGCGATAGATCTCGCCGTTGCTAAGGACAAAGATTCCAAGGTCGAAGCTGAAATATTAAAATCAATCGTCTCTTTCAATGACGTTGCTGTCAAGCAAATCATGCGATCACGAATGGACATCATGGCGCTTGATACAGCGATGAGCATGGACGAAATGATGAAGCTGGTGCGTGATGCCGGCTACAGTCGCATCCCTGTTTTCGAAGAGCAACTTGACAACATAAAGGGCATCCTCTATGTCAAAGATCTGATCGGATATCTTGACCAGGATTCTCCTGAGCATCCATGGCCGGCTTTGGTCAGGAATGAAGTGCTCTATGTACCGGAGGCAAGAAAAATAAATGAATTGTTGAAAGATTTTCAGCGTGAACATCTTCATATGGCGATCGTGGTGGATGAATATGGTGGCACGTCAGGTCTTGTGACCATGGAAGATGTCATCGAAGAAGTGATTGGTGATATAAAGGATGAATTTGATGAGGACCAGGAACTGGAATATCGCCGACTGAATGATCGCGAATTTATATTTGAGGGGAAGACGATGCTGATCGATGTGTACCGGTTGATGAATGTCGACAAGTCCAGTTTTGATAGTGTTGATGGTGATGCTGATTCGCTTGCCGGCATGATACTGGATATCAATGGAAAGATGCCGGTGACCGGTCAAAAAATTTCTTTCCCGCCTTTTTCGTTTACCATTCTGTCTGTATCACCAAAACGTATAGAAAGGATCAAAGTGCAAATAGACAAATGATGAAAATTATTTTTTTTCTGATCGGTTTTAGTTTGCTACTTGTCTCTTGTCAGCATGATGCACCTGTTCCCAAACCAAGGGCTTATCCCAGGGTTGAATATCCTGATCGAAAGTATGTGGCCTACACAGAGGATTGTCCTTTCACTTTTGAATATCCGGATTATATCACAATAAAAAAAAGAGTAGAGTCTTGTTGGTTTGATCTCTTCATACCTGCATTTGATGCGCGTATCCATTGCAGTTATATTCCTGTCACCGATAAAGCTAAATTTGATGACCTGGTCAATGATGCCTATACCATTGCCGATCGTATCAACGCACGAGCTAACTACATGGAGGAAACACCTTTCTCTAACCCTCAAGGTGTACATGGTACGATCCTGACATGGACCGGGCCTGCTGCATCAACCATGCATTTTTTTCTCACAGATACGACACAACATTTTTTCAAAGCTGCCTTATATTTTGATTCGAAAGTAAATCCGGATAGTCTCCAGCCCATCGCACAGTTTATCCAACAGGATATAAAACATATGATTTCGACATTCAAGTGGAAAGAGTGAAGAGTGAAAAGTGAAAATGGTTGTTCGTTTCGGCTATCGCTCAACGACCGCTCTAAATCTTAAATGAATGTTTCGGCTGCCGCGGATGGTGAGCTGTCGAAAGAGGTTGCGAAAAGTAAGTCGAACCACAACATTTGAGTTAGATCGATCTTTGCTTTTGGAAGGATGTATTCTCGAAAATTTTTGAACTATTCTTAAGTGAATCAAAACTAAACTTTCTAAACGTTGAATTACGAAGTAATTCATTCTAAACTTTCCTCAACACATCCTCCCTCAGGAGAACTTCGAACAGAATTTTACTAATTCAAGGCACATAACTAAACAGGAGCAAGCTTCACAACCAAACCCTCCAGTTCACCAGTTATCCTCACCTGGCAGGCGAGCCTGCTGCTGTCATCAACAAAAAAAGCCTGATCAAGCATGTCTTCTTCTGCATGCGATCTTTCACCGAGTGGATGATCGCTCACTACATACACATGGCAGCTCGCGCATAGTGCCATGCCTCCACATGTGCCATCGATGGGAAGATCATTGCCTTTGATGACTTCCATCAGGTTCAGGCCCATGTCGACCGGAGCTTCGATCTGGTGAGAATTGCCTTTGCGGTCTATTACCTTAATTGAAATCATAATAGTATTCTATTTAATAACTCCAGCATTATTTGTAATAATAAGCTTCGAGGAATTCCTGCGGTGTAATTCTTGAATGGTTCAGAATAATTCGCAAGGTCGAAGCCTTTATTTTAGAATGATTTGGAAGAGTCAGGGGTGTTGCTGTGCCATCAGAATTCTTTCGCAATAGCGCAATATGATTTCCTTCTCTAACGAATTCAAATGATAGACGATTCAGGACTTTGAGTTCCTTTTCTTTAGGGGCGTCACGTGGAAATTTGTGCATTACATGGCAATGAAAGTCTCAGCAACAAAAACTTCAGAGGCAATATCTTCACCTTCAAAGACTTCTTTTCCAAAAATTTCGATATGAAAATCAATTGCTGATTTGATTTCATTTAGAACTTCCTCATAAGAATCACCTTGTGCAACGACTACACCTTTCAACCCTAAGGGATATGCTACAAAACCATCGATATGTTTTTCGACAATAACTTTAATTTGCTTTTTCATGATGAGATTAGTGCAATTTTTTGCTTGGTGCAATTATAAAATTAAAGGAATTTATTCAAATAGGCCCTTAACCCTAACTTCAGGGAAGTCAACTGAATTTCTTTTGTGGTCTGAGAATTTTCCTTTATTTTCACCTA
>JBDUDG010000015.1:0-22774 GCA_040003045.1 Saprospiraceae bacterium
GCTGCAATGATAGATAACAGCATAAAAATATTTATTACTTTTTTCATTATTAGTAGTATTAAATTATAAATGGATTAACAAATTCGATCAACAGGTGGTGATATAATTTGTTCAGGGGGAGGAGCGAAAATTTCGAGGCCAGGCGTTAAAAATTCAGACTGTACGTATGCAATGAAATCATTAAAATTAGTTTTGAAGACAAGTGGTATTTCATAAGTTGATGGTAACTGTAGATCCTTTTTAGAAGGTGGATTAACATTTTCTTTTGTTTTGGCTTCAGATGATTTTATGTAATTGGACACGATGCTGTCCTCATCATGATCTGCGATGCAAGAGATGATCAGTACAGATCTGTTTCTTTCAATACCAACTACATCATACAATTTTCCTTCGTGGTAAAATTCCTTATTTGTTTTCTCCCACCTGATGTCATTCACCGGCAGTGAAACCATTATGACGTTTAAGTTATTCAGTAATTCAGACTTCTCAAGGAAAGAACTATATGCATTTGTTCTCTGGGCAATATAGATTATTTGACTTGTGACTAAAGACAGCACAAAACATGACAAAAGGAAAATACTGGTAATGCTTCTCCTCATTCGTGATTCACCTGTTTTGTGAACATTACTTTTGCATTGAAGCTGATATTGCGACCTATATTAAGTAATCCGAAATATTTGAACCGTGACAAGTGATCATAATATGCTGTATTCAGCAAATTGTTTCCGGAAATGCTAAGCTCAAATGAATTTGATGTTCCTTCGAAGGCTGTCGATGCCCCTGCATTCCACAATGTATAATGCGGAGTCGTAATTTCATTTGGTGCAATATTATTTTGATCAAAATAATAATCGACGTTGGTGTAGAGATGGATGTTTTTGATATTTCGGGAGTGGATCGTAAGCTCTATGGAAGGCGTTAGTTTTTGTGCAGGCACAAATGGTGAATAATTTCCATCTTCCGTTTTGCTGATCATTCCGGAATAATTTATACCAATACGTATATCGGTAGCTGGTCTTACACCGAAAGTAAATTCCGTTCCATATTGTGTTGCATTTTGTTGTTTGTATCTGAATACCGGAAATCCAAACCAATCCTCTGTAGTCGGGGATAGATAGATATAGTTGAAAAAATAATTATAGAACGGGCTTAATGAAAGATCAAATGCAGCACTTTTATAATTCAGAAACAGATTGCCACAAATATTTTGTTCATTTTTCAGGTTTGGGTTTCCAATTTCATACGTGAAGACACCTTCATGAAGACCATTTGAAGATAATTCTGCAAGATTACCGATGCGTACGCCTGTTACTAAGCTAAATTTGGCATTAAACTTCTCATTTGGGAAATAGGTTAATCCACTGAATACATTGTAGTACGGAGAAAATTTAGTGAACGGTTTGACTTCTTTATCCGGACCATTCACTGAAGCCGTAAAAAATGTTTTGATCCATTTTTCTCCGCCACCTATTCCGTTTTCAAAAATCAATGTTGGACTCAAAGTGGACTCGAGATAAGCAGAAACATTGCTTTCCTGCATATTTGCATCAGGGACTATTTTCCGTGCACCATAGTTTGTATTGTCCTCGAATGATCCCAGGTTGGAAAGGATGAGCCGGTTTTTCTCAGACAAACGTTTTTCCCATTTCAACAAATATTGGAAGGTAAGCAACTCCATATTGAGACTGATCGCTCCGCCACCTTCATTTTCAAGTCGACCATTAGACTGGAATCCGAGATTCAGATCAAGAATGGATTCATCTTTGAGCCTGAATTTATTTTCCGATGAAAGTATATTTAGTATGACCAGGTGAGATGGGTTTATGGAAAGATCCCTGCTCCACCTGCTATCCGGTTTTACAAACTCATATATATCATTGAAGATAAAACCGAATTGATTGACAGAGCTCATAAAATTATTAGTAGAGGTCCATCGATTTTTTTGAAATCCATAAGTTGATTTCAACATATAGCTTTTGAAACGGCTATTCAAAACCCGTTCGCTATTTCCATCCGAATAATCCGCATTGTTTTCAATTCCAACCCTCAGTCTGTACCATTTTTTACCATGATTAATTTTATAGCCAACCTGCAAAAGACCACCGAGTGTATTTGTATTAAATTTTATGGAGGCATCAGTTTCACTTGTATTGACTTCAGGTTTGTCTTCATCAATGACATTTATGATGCCACCGATGGCTTCAGTACCATAAAGGACACTCAACGGGCCTTTGATGATTTCTACTTTTGAAAGACCCATGTCTGACAGACCTAAACCATGTTCCTCCTGCCATTGCTGATTGTCAAATTTTAAACCAGCTAGTAAAATAAGTACACGATTTCCATATAATCCCCTGATGACAGGTTTTGCAATCGCTACACCGGTAGTCAGCATGGATATACCGGGAGTTTTGGCCATGAGATCAGTCAGATTAAAATTGCCAAGATTGCTAAGGCTATCGATCTTTAAGGTGGAGATATTTATGGATGTTTCTCGTAAAGGTTTTTCCTTATAGGCGGTGACCACAATGGATGGAAGGGTGATGCGATCCATAGTGTCCGAGACCTGGCCAAAACTAAGGCTATAACCCAACAGGAACAGGACACACAGAAGTGATCTCAATTGCAGGAAAATAGGGCTGGATAACATGGAGTGAAGATAGTAAGATTGTCCTATTTGGCAGGAGTCTAGTAATCCGAGATTCGTCGTTCCGAAATGACGACGCTCCACTCTTCAAAGTCAGCTGAGGTATAAAAAGACCGGACATTACTGAAGTTGATAATTATTTAGCTTTCATTTTATTGCCTTTGGCATCATGGGTTACCTCTGCAAGACCAAGTTTTTCCATTAGTGGAGGAACATACATGCCAAATCTTCCACGCAGTCCTTTTTTCAAACCATACCATCCGCCAACAGGATTTTTTGGAGAGCGTCCCCAGGCTTCCACTGTCCCTTCTTTCGCTGGTTTTTGTTCGTCAGCACTTCCGAGTTCCATCCAGTCGCCATATTTCTTAAGCATTTTATGCAGATCATCAAGACACCGGTAATCATAATGAAGCACTGTCTTTCCAACTGTGCAAACCAGAATTTCTTTCCCGTCTTTTTCGTCTTTATGCATGGTGAAATCTGATGATAAAGGTGGAGTTTTCAGTTGCCATGGATTTTCTTTTGTGCCTTGTTCCTTTGCCACGTTTTTTATTTTTAATGAAGAAGAATTTAAATGTATTGTAAATAGAAAAACGACCTATGATTTATTCTGCTGCTTTATCAATTCATCTAATTTTGATTGAAGGTTATTTTTTAAATCGGGCCATTCATTTTCAAGGATGCTAAAGTAGGCAGAACTGCGGTAAGAGCCATCGTCTTTCAGCATATGGTCTCGTAAAATACCTTCGTAAATGCCTCCGATCTTTTCAATTGCTTTTCTTGAGCGAATATTATTATGTTGCGTTTTCAACTGGACACGGTGTGTTTGAAGTGTTTCAAAGCAAAATGTCAACAGAGCAAGCTTGCAATCTATATTGACAGGTGTCGCCCAATATTCCGGCATAAGCCAGGTGCCACCGATCTCTAATCTTTTATCATAGGCCACGATGTCCAGAAATCTTGTGGAGCCGATGATCCTTTGTGTAGCCTTGTGCCAAATAATGAATGGATAATCCAGGCCATGCTCCCTCATCGTAAGGGTAGAATTGTAAATTTCTTCAAATCGTTCTTTCTCGGACCAGTCACCGGGATAAAATTCCCATATCCGCTTGTCAGAGGCAGCAAGCAATAATTCTTCGAAATGTTTTTTTTCGAGAGGAATGAGTTCAATTGTCTTCCCTGTTAAAATGGTGGGATGCTGGATCCAGGTATTGGACATACTTTATTTTTTCTGCAAAATCAAAATGATTAATCCGTTCTCTCGAATGACCTGTAAGTTGTCTCCGCGAGTCATGAAAATGATCTCTAAATCGTCTGAATACTCGAAGTGTTTTGCAAGTTGACCCCCAAAATAACCGCCTAAACCTCCGATACCGGATATAACTATTTTCATGTGGTGCGTTTGCAGATGTTATAGCGCGAAGGTACTGGTTCCATAATCTATAGAACGGTGTAATTCCGACAATAATAAGGGATTATCCGTCAAAACACCTTTGCTTTAAGGATATTACGTATCAAAAAATTCGAAGAGATATTGATCCTGATATTCGACATCAAACTCATGCAAAAGATTAAGATACTCGGTTTTAAAAGATTCGTTTTGGTGATGGATTTTCTGATTATCAATATATTTTCCAATAATAGGGATCAGCTTCTTATGATATGAGAAGGCCCCGTAACCATTCTGCCAATTAAAATGATGTAGTGACAACTTTTCCTTATTGATCCAGCCTGAAGAATATGTTTTAAGATCGTTCACCAGATCTGAGATTGACTGGTTTGGGTTCAGGCCGACAAACACATGTGTATGATCTGGCATGCAAAATACTGAAAGCATTTTGTGGCCATTTTTTTGAGTAATTCCGGTAAGATATTTTTGAACATGGTCCCGGATGGGTTCGGAGATTAAGGCCTCTCTGTGTTTTACAGCGAAGACAAGCTGTATATAGAGTTGCGTATACGTATTAGGCATATACAAGATCGACTGGTGAGTAAGAAAGATAGGGATTTCTATTGTTTTTTACAAGGGGTTGATTCGCTCACTTCGCGGTGCTCAGTTGCGCGCCTATATAAGAGGGGGGTTTCTCGACTGGTTACAGATATGGCGCTCCTATGGAGCTTGATGTTCCTTCCAGTAAACTCCATCGTAGGTTCCCATCTTTATCGCGATATTTCACAGGATATCATTTTAGCTCCATAGGAGCGTCCCATCTATAGCGCGATAGCTGTAGCGCGATAGCGCACAGGTTATTTTCAGCTCCATCGGAGCGTGATATCTGTAGCGCGATTTATTTTTAGCTCCATCGGAGCGTCACATCTGTAGCGCGATAGCGAACAGGTTATTTTTAGCTCCATAGGAGCGTCACATCTGTAGCGCGATAGCGCACAGAGTATTTTTTTAGCTCCATCGGAGCGTCACATCAGGGGCACAACACGCGCGGTTAAAAACCGGCATTCATTGTTGGATTTGTCCAATTTCCAGGGATAACCTGATATATTAATTTCCGATTATATTTGCAATCCGGTAACAGTATTTGACTTCGTAGCTCAGCTGGTAGAGCAGATGACTCTTAATCATCGGGTCCAGGGTTCGAATCCCTGCGAGGTCACGCAGTATTAGAGGGCTTTTAGGGCCCTTTTAGTTTTCTTCAACAGGGCTTCTCCGACACGATTCCGACACAAAGACAACATTCAAAGTTTTTTCCTGAGCACTTTTAAGATTAGATTGTAATTTCCGTGAATTATAGACTTGATTATTGTTATCAAACTTCATTGAAAAATTGCTCATCTAATCTTAATCTGAAATATGAGATTTTTTATCTTTTGCCTTTTCCTTGTATCCTGGAAGAGAACCAAAGAAATTCATTCCTTATTCATATACCAGCAATAATGGCATGTATCGTTCAAGTGCAGCTGCCGAGCAGGCATCCTTTGCGACAACCTGGGGATCTGGTGGATATGGCTATACAGAAACACGTTATGAAGCATCGCCATTAAATAGGGAACTGGAACAAGCTGCTCCGGGGGCTACGTGGCACATTGGTACAGGCCATACAAAGGAAATTCTTTATCGTGGCAACCTTTCCTCAGAAGCCGTCCATGATTTTTTGAACAATAATAGTTTTGCTGATAGTAAACTTTCAGTATCAGAAGAATTAGACGAAAATGAACGTAAGAAATTAACTTATACCGATTTGCTTGGTAGGGTGTTGATGGTTAAGCAACAACTTGCACTAAATCCTACTATTGAAGATGATCATTGGTCTCGTACCTACACAGTCTACGATGATTTTGGTCGAGTCGTTTCAATAATTCCACCAGAAACTGCTAAAAAAATGAAAACCACGGGTGTTTGGACTGTAAGCAGCTATCCAAATATGGTTTACAATTATGTGTATGACAGCCGAAGTAGGGAGATAAGTCATACCGTTCCTTGTGGTGGAACGACGACTACTGCCTATGATAAACTTGATAGGCCAGTTCTCGTTACAGATGCAAACGGATTCAAAATTTTTACACGCTATGATATTCTAAGTCGTCCTGTTGTAAGTGGTCGTTACAATGGATCTGCCTCGCCAGGTACTTCAGATCCTCTTTATGAAATTCCAAACACAACCGCTCCACATTACTATTCAACAACGTCATTTCCAACCGACAATAACCTTGATGTATATAAAGTCTTTTATTATGATGATTATGATTTAGATAATAATGGAAGCCTTGGCTCAACAGAAACGTATACAAATCCTTCAGAGACTGGATATGATGCCGCTGCATTTTTAAGAACATTAAGCAAGCCAACTGCAACAAAGGTGGCAATACTTAAAGCTGACAATTCTACTCCAACTTCTTACTTGACAACTCGCACTTATTACGATAAGGAATACAGTGTTATCCAAATTAACAAGCAGAATCATCTTTCCGGTGCTGATATAACAAGTAACGGCTATGACTTTGCAAATCGATTAGTTAAATCCCGTCGAGACCACACTGCCACCCCTCCAGGAGGCACATTAAAATCTTATACCATTCGAGAAGAATATGTCTATGATTTTGCGAGTAGATTACGTTTTACAAGACATAAAATAAATGCAAATAATTGGGTTGTTATTTCAGCACCCACATATGATGAGCTGGACCGTCTTGGGGACAAGCGTTTACATGCTAGTAACTATGATGGCACATCAGCCATAACTTTGTATTCTACTTTTAATTATCTACAATCACTGGATTACACATATAATATCAGGGGCTGGATGACGGGCATAAATGATGTAACCAGTTGTAGCATTCAGTCGGGTGATCAATTAGCAGATATGTTCAAATTACAATTGAATTACGACTCACCAGTTGGCGGTGGTACTGCGCAATACAATGGAAATATTTCCACCATGCATTGGGGTACGTATATTAATAGCACGTGTCTGCCACAGCAACAGTATCGATTTACCTATGATGCAGCTGACAGATTGACTGGTGGCGATCATTACACGAATACATCTGGTACTTGGACATTTACAAATAATTACACTGAATCAAATATTGGCTATGACCTCAATGGGAATATAAAAACATATACACGTCGGGGGCTGACCACGGCGCCGAGTACATTTGGTACTATTGATCAGCTTACCTATTATTTTGACGACGCAACACGACCTGATCTATTAACCCGTGTGGTTGATGCGGGAAGTGCGACAAAAGGTTTCAAATATTTGTCATCAGCATCTTCACCACACTATACTTATGACAGCAATGGCAATCTTACCCTTGACAAGCACAAGGATCTGACCTATACTTATAATTATTTGAATCTCCCGAAATCTGCTACTACTTCATCCTCTACAGGCATTACTTTTACGTATACAGCCGATGGGGAAAAACTATCCAAAGTACTTACAACGGGAGTACAGATTAATTATGTGGCTGGTATTGAATACAATGGAGCTAATCTGGAAGCGATCTATCATGCTGAAGGCCGGTGCACACCAAATGGAGCCACAGCATTTAATTATCAGTACACCCTGAAAGATAACCTGGGAAATGCCAGGGTGAATTTTCAGGCGAATGGATCTGCTGTGTCCTATTTAGAGGATTTCCATTATTATCCTTTCGGTATGACTATGGAGGGAATAGGTTCAACAGCCGCTGTTAGCTATAAGTACAGATATAATGGGAAGGAGTTGAATGAAGATTTTGGATTGAATTTGTATAACTATGGAGCAAGATGGTATGATCCAACTGTAGGAAGATGGTCAAACGTGGATCCATTCACTGAACAAAAATCTTGGGTAGCTCCTTACAGTTATGTGCAAAATAATCCGATTACCAGGATAGATCCAAATGGCGCTTTGGATACTAAATTTACGGATGAAGATGGTGTGCCTTTATATGAAAATAATGATGGTCACAATGGTACAATAGTAATATCAAATAATAAAGTGGACCAGTTTAAAAGTGCTGTTTCTGCGCTAGGGAATCCGGGCATTTTTGGTGATCAATCCAAAGAGGTACAAAATACTATAAATCTCTTTAATTCCTTTGGTGCTAATGATCAAACTTTGGCAACCACTACAAGCGATGACGGCAGTCAAAAAATTTTAGGTTTGGGGGGTACTCCGGCTCTCATTAGAACACATCAAATTGGGATTAGAGGAACCCTTGCTGGTGGAATAGGAATAGGTGGAACATTGGCTGCAGGCGTGGCTTTTGATTCAAAAGGGAATATGGGTGTTTATGGAAGTGCTGGAATTGTTAATGGATTTAGTGTAGGATTGGGAGGTGAGTATACTGCATCTTGGAGTACAGATCCAAATTTTTCAATTGCATCTTTAAGAGGGGGAGGAACTACCATAAATGTAAGTTATGAATGGGCAGATTTAACTATTGGAGGAAGAGGAATAAATATTAATGGAAATTTTGAAGATCATTCAATATTTACATATAGATCATCTGGTTTTGGTGCATCCGCTGGAACACCACTTGGTCTCTCAAGAACACTTGAGTTCACAGCAGTTCACGTCTTTGGCAAAGAGTCAATTCCAAATAATTCAAACATGGCAAAATCCAAACCGTAAAAATGGATAATAGATATATTATTATCGCTGGCTTAACTCTCCAATTTATTATTTTAATAATATTGAGTTATATCAAAGCAGAAAAACATCTTGAATATTTGAGAAATATTAATCCAATGAAGTATTCAGAATACAAAAGTTATTGGACGTCATACTCTTCAAGCCATTATAATATGTTTATTCAATTTTTGTTTTGTCCATTTTTTAAACGACATAAGGAAGTAGAAGATAATAAAAGCGAATTTCAAGCTAAAGAAATAAATAGGTTTATTCAGTATCAATTGGGCTCATTGTTTTTACTTATTTTATATCTCTTTTATATCCTGAATACTTATTAATTGAGAATTATGCATTAGAGAACTCGCGGCAAGATAATATGAGGATCAAAGTAATTACTGGACCAATATCTTCATCTCATGATCCAATCAGAGAGGGTATCCATATTCCGATTGAGTTCTTTAAGATCATTGCTTTTATTCATGATGTGACAGGAAATTTATGTTCTTCAAGGTACACTGTTTCTCAGATTAAGTTGATGCCAGGTGCAGAGTTTATATTTGGAGAATTTGAAACGTACAGAACCTCCATAAAGTCAATTCAAGTAAGAACATGAAACGGAAAAGGGGGGTCACAATGGTCCGGAATCTACAATTTATATTATTTTACGTTTGGGATGCAAATGGAAGGGTTAGGCACTATAGCAGGAAGTGGTAATAAATACAGATTTAATGGAAAGGAGATTACTGAGGATTTTGGATTGAACTGGTATGATTACGGGGCAAGGTGGTATGATGCGACATTAGGGAGATTTCCTTCCGTTGATCCAAAGGCTGCGCAATTTTCGTTCGTTTCTGTATTCAATTATGCAGAGAATCAACCAATTAGCAATATTGATTTGTGGGGATTGCAAAAATATTTTGCCGCATCTGGTGAGTTTCTTTTACAGCAAAACAACGATAAGACTATGAGAGTAGTGAACAGCGGATCTAAAGAAGATGGCCAAGTGATGTCTTGCAATGAATTACAAAATAATAGCACTGAAGTTCAATTAGCCACAAAAGATAATAAAGATGCTTCGCTTGCTAATTGGGGATCAAAATATCAAGGAATAAGTGATAAATATAATACAGAACCAGGAGGGGATAGAGAATATACCATGAGTCTATTTTCTGGTGATATTACAGATGAAAATGGTAAGAAACAAACAGTTTTTGCTGAAGGCAGTACAGCTCATGGAGTGAAAGGTAAAGATAGAGTTTCACTTTCAGGTTCTAAATCACCAATCACTGGTTGGAGTGCAACAGAGACAATTCATACACATAGAGGGGGCGATAATAGTGGAGAGTTTTCCGATAATCCAGGTGGTGTTGACCAATTTATTGGTGGGGATATACAATCTGCTTTAAGCACAGGAAACGCACTATATTTAGTAGTACCGCGATCAAACACAATTGGATCTTTCAGCCCATCTAAATATAATTCAGTAATTAATAACACATCTCATGAAAAGGCTGTGCAACAAGCGACAAACACAAATGCAATCAAAATAAATCATTAAAAAATGCGAATAATCATACTATTAATAGCATTCAATTTATTTGGGTGCTATAAACCCCAAAGTGATCTTGAAATATATTTTGCAAAATTAAAGTATCAAAGTCCAAAGCATCTCATTGATGAATTTAAGAATACTCCTTTGGACACCGCAGTCATTCATAATGAACGGTTTAACGAAATTTTTATAGTTACCAGTAATAAAATATTTCAGGATTCTTCTGAAGTTAAACGTATGCGCAATTTTTTAAAGCGTGAAGGAATTGACTCTCCTGGGTTAGATGGGGAATATATAGTATGGGCAATGATTGCATCATTTCATAAATACCTCAATCATAAAAACTTTAATTTTGCTGATATGATGGATGAAATGCAAGTGCTTTCGGACAAAATCGAAAAAAAGTAATTCCATTAATAGAGAGCGTTTATAAGTACCTTCTAAAATATTTTAAATTTTTATGTTTAGTATAATCGAAATCTATTTTGGCATTTAAATCAACTGGATCATTTAGCTCTTCATATGAAGCGAAAAATATTTCTTGATAATACAATTCTTTGAAAAGTAAATCAGAAAGTGGCCTATATTTATATAATTTCAAAATAAATATTTAAATTATTATTATTTTATTTAATTTATGGCATTTATTATCTATTATTATGTTTTTAATAGTTTTAATTTTGATTTGGTAATACTGAACAATTTAATGAAATATTTATTAACATATTTAGTAAAATAATCATAAGGGATTATATTTCAATTCTGGATTTAAAAAAATGCTCTGCATTTTTGTTAGTAAAATAAACATAGCAACCTTTCATGCCTCGTGATAACAATGTTCTGTAGATGTTTTTGACGTGCATTTCAAAATTCTCCTTATTTCTTCTCAAAGTAGGATCTTTTGTAAAAGTAATGTCTGCTTGGAGTACCCCATTTTGAGGTGAGTAAACCAGGTCATCACCAACTATTACGCCCACATAATCAAATTCGAAACCTTGTGCAGTATAAATACATCCTACCTGTTTTGATCCTTCTGTTTTGTAAGCCCACTCGTACCACTTTACATAACCTTTGGGTGGTCTGCTGATATCACCATGTGTTTCCCAGGGCATTGCGAAATCACCTATAACCACATCCTTCACAAACTCCCCATTTGAATCGAGAGTTTTGCTCCAAGGCCAACAAAAGCCCGCCATCATTCTTGCGGAATTTGGTTTCTCCGCTTCCTTCTTTTACAAAAGTAATCAAATTTTGACAATTAATTTCGAGATGTAAATTCCAGATGGCAATTCAGATAAACTAAATTTTTGAATTTTTACCTTGGGATTTAACCTTTGAGTCTTAATATCACGACTAATTTGATCTGAAATTATTACCCATGATTTGTTAAACGGAAATTCCGTATATTCTGTTAGAATTAGTTGATTTAAAAAGAAGTATTACTCTTCATATTTACATTTTTTGAATCAATAAGACTTGTCATTGTGGAAAATCCATCTATAAAGAAAACCGATATTAAGCGTGGTAGTTTAGTAAAGAGAATACAGACTCATTCATTTATGCAAGTTTGAGAATATTCCGTCTGAACATCTGCAGGGCTAAAATATTGAGGACGGTGCCAATAATGACCAGTACAATTATCCTGGAGAGAAAGGTATGGTCATAGATTGGAAGCATTCGCCAGAATATATCGTAAAAACCCTGTATCCCCCAATAATTCACAGAGAATACAGATAATTTCTGCATGAAAGCTGGCATCACGAATGTAGGGATCATACTGCCACCGATACAACTCATCACAAGCACTATGAGTGTAGACATACCCTGTACCTGTTGCCGGGATTTTGCAAGAGAAGCAATTAAAACACCGAAGCTCGAACATGCAAATGCAGTCGCAAGGATCATCAATACCAAAGCAGGCAGGTGTGAAATAATATCGAGACCAAACACAAGTCTGGCATAAATAAACATCACTGAAAGCTGGCAGATGGAGATAATGTTGGCATATATCATTTTACCATATAGGATCTGATTTGGTGGAAGAGGGGAGTACAAAAGTTTTTTCAAAGTGCCTTCCTGTTTTTCATCAAGAAGACTTGCCCCCATTCCCACTACAGAGAAAAGCAACATCATGATAGCTGTTCCCGCAACGGCATGAATAAGGCCCGGAGAATTTTCCTTCTCTGCGACTAATGGTGTTGAAGTCAGAAAGGAATCCGATTGGCTGATGACTTTATCCGAATTGAAATTATCCGAGATCTGGGCATGGATTTTTTTACGTGCGAGCGAATCCATCTCGGGATAATTTGCATCGAATTGTTTCAGGACATTTTTAGAAATAGATTTCGCACCCATGATCCTCATCAGGTTTCCGATCAGGGCGCCTTTGAGAATACCAACTTCAGCTTCTTTAGCTTCATCATATTTGAATTCAACAGGAGGATCGCCGCCTGAATTTAATGCATCACCAAATCCTTTGTGAAAGACAAGTACAGCAGGCTCATTACCTTTCATCACCAGATGCTCAGCATCGATGGTACTCATTTGCGATACGCTGAATTCAATTAAAGAATCAAGCTCCGCAATGACATTT
Organism: Saprospiraceae bacterium; assembly: GCA_040003045.1. Classification (GTDB taxonomy): domain Bacteria; phylum Bacteroidota; class Bacteroidia; order Chitinophagales; family Saprospiraceae; genus Opimibacter. Next base: position 12,870 of record JBDUDG010000015.1, read on the forward strand.
TTTGAAGATGAAGTATTGTCCTCGTCTGCTATGACCAGTGTAGTGGGCCTTGGTGCATCTTTACTTTGTCCTGCACCTCCAAAAGCAAATGCAAAGAGAGTGATCAATGCAATCGGCACTAAAAAAGCAAGGATCATAGCCCTCTTGTCTGCAAAAAAAAGTCTGATATCTTTTATAGCAAGTTTGATCATCTAGTCGCGAAGTTGCTTTCCGGTTAAATTGAGGAATATAGTTTCAAGATTTATTTTTTGTATATCGATGCCCGATATGTCCAATCCGACTTCATTGCATTTCAATATAACTGTTGACAAATCTCTTTTTACATCCTGCGAAGTGAAGTGAATAGCATCCCCGGCTCTTGTAATCCCATTCCATAATGAAGACATCTTATCGAAAAGCGGATCCGTGAGATTTGTGAATGAAACTAAAATGGTTTCTTTCATTTTACTAAGCGATTTGAGTTCGTCCAGAGTCCCCTGAGCTATAATCTCTCCTTTGTCAATAATCCCAATGCGATCACAAAAACGCTCAGCTTCTTCCATGTAATGGGTCGTATACACTATCGTCAATCCATCACGATGTAATTTCTCCACCACTTCGAATATAAGATTGCGGCTTTGTGGATCTATACCAGCGGTAGGCTCATCCATAAATAAAATCTTCGGATGGTGTAAAAGCGCAGTGGCAATGTTGATCCTTCGCTTCATTCCGCCTGAATAGGTTTTGATCTTATCATCTTTTCGTTCATGAAGACCCAGCAAATGAAGAGTTTCATCAATCCTTGATTTCAATTCGGCATCGGGGACATTGTACAAGCTGCCCCAGAACATCAAATTCTGCCAGGCGGAAAGATCGTTGTAGAGTGCAATTTCCTGGGGCACCACACCTATGATTCTTTTACAGGCGATTGGATTTTTTTTCAGATCCATTCCATCTATGATCACTTCACCTGATGTTGGTTCAAGGATCGTGCTCATGATGGAAATGGTGGTCGTCTTGCCTGCACCATTTGGACCAAGTAAGCCGTAAAATTCCCCATTCACGATTTCAAACGAAATCCCTTTCAGAGCCTGAACAGCATTAAAGTTCTTTGTAAGGTTTTTAACAGAAATCATTTTGTATACTGTTCCGGGAAAGTGAGATTTGAATCCGGAAACAAAATAGTGAAATTTAACCTTAGTCTCGTAAATATTAGTCAGGCAAAGTCACACTACTCCATGACAAATTTTTAATGCTGTTCAATAAAAATATTGATGCTCCGAGAGAAATCACTGTAAGGATACCTTCAATGACAGGATAGTGAAATACAAAATAATGTGGAACTCCAAAAATAGGAATCGTCAAAAACATAAGTATCCTTCTGGATGAAGTAGAGCCATCAATCGCATTTTGGGGGGACATCGAAAAGGGTAATTTTTTCGCGACTATTCGGGCAAAAAGAACGCAGATAAGGATGACATTCGAAAAGCCAAACAAAAGATTTGGAATAAGATCGGGGCCTTTCAGGATCAGGACTATGATAAGTACTGCGAGAATCATAGGAACGCAAAATTGCAGCAGACCCGATTTGATTGCGCCACTGATGATTTTGCCCGGTTTGTCAATAGGGGGAGAAAAATAAACCCAATTGGCACGGAAACTATCAGAGTATGGGATTTGATAGATAGCGCCAATAAATACAATGCTGCATAAATAGATCGTCGTCAGGATCTGGAAAATATCCGAAGCATGGTAGTTGCTGACATCACTGAAAAAATTATTGCTTTTTTGCCGAAAAAAGAGAAGAGCGATGAGCACGATCATATAACCAAACTGTGGATATACTTTCATTTTGAATTCCCTGCTTCGGGTCATAAGTTTCCAGCAAAACAAAAATGATGCGCGTTCAACACCTCGTGAGGTAAACAACCATGCAAGACGTGAGATGATTTGCAGGGAGGTATGCCCATTTTTATTTTTTGCTACTGCGGGTTTATTGTCGGATCCAGAGCTTGTATTTAAAAGGGAAAGTTTGCGTTGAAATGTTGGTGCAAAATATTTTACTACCAGCCAGATGCTGAAAAAAGGAAGAAAGATGCTGATCAAAGTGCAAACAATAAATGCAGGCTCACCTGAAAAAGAATAGAAAAATTTCCAAGCTCCGGCAAACCAATAGGATGGAATAATCCAGGCATATGCACTATGGCTGATGTTGAATTCACTTATTCCAAAACGATCCATGATACGTGGCAGGAGTTGAAAAGATGCATATAGCAAAATCGTAAAGCCGATTTGCACCATTGTAATGATCGACTTGAATTTTTCCGGTGTGAACACCTGCAATATCAAAAGATAGGAAGCATTGACAATAAAAATGGTGAACAGCGTGAGCAGTAACATGACCGGAACAAAAACCACTACTCCCCAAATGCCATAATTGACAAGAACCGCGATTATTCCGGGAATAGAAAGTGGAATTAATATTTTGGAAATATGGATCAGGATATGAAGCAGTCTTGCTGAAAGGAAAGTTGTAGCCGATACGGGCTTGGGAAGAATAATAAAATTGTCCCGCACATCGATCAGCACATGGGTGAAATCAGTGATCAGAAATAAGGAGAGCATGATTATAAACAAACTGAAATAAACGGTCATCCGCGTCACATCATTTGTGATTTGAAAAGCCATGATGAATACTCCTCCCATTAAAAGAGAGACGAACATCGTGATCAGTGTTGCAGCGGATATTTCTTTATTCTTCTCACGCGACCAATTCTTGCGAAAACCACTTGGTCTCCGATCATCCATGGTCAATTTTGTAGTGAGTATAGTTTTTAACTGTCGCTGATCTACTCCGTATTTTCTGAATAGGAAAGAAGGAGAAAGCGCAATACGCAATAGGAAATTATTAATCATTTCATTCATTTCCGAGACAGTTTACTGTTTGGACATGGCATCCATGATCATACCTGCTGCACCACTTAAAGACTCTCCTGCCGTAAGGCTTGCAAACATTTGCTCTAGACTTTTATCTCCAAGTTTTTCTTTCAATTCAGAAAATGTTCCGTTGGCCACTATTTCCCCTGCATCGATGAGAACAATTTTTTCACTGACTTTTTCAACTATGTCCATCATGTGGCTGCAATAAAAAATAGTCTTGCCTTCCTTTGCCAGCATAGTGATGAGTTCCTTCACAATGATCACACTATTTGCATCCAGGCCACTCAGGGGTTCATCCAGAATGATGATTTCGGGATTGTGGAGAAGACTTGAAGCGATGAGCACTTTTTGTTTCATTCCCTTGCTGAACGTATCCATGCGCTGATAAATGTTGCCTTCAATGCCCAGGGCCGTCAGAATTTTAATCATGCGATCCTGAGTCACGTTTGGTGAAAGGCCATAAAGATCCCCTATAAAAGATAAAAATTCTGCTGGTGTGAGAACATCGTACAATTCAGCTAATTCAGGTACATACCCGATCAGCCTTTTTATTTCGAGTGTCTCAGTTTTTAAATCCATCCCTTTAATCGTTACTTGTCCGGTGTAGTCGGATAGCAGGCCACATAATATTTTTACTGTAGTGCTTTTGCCTGCACCGTTTGGTCCAATATATCCGATGACTTGTCCGGGAAAAATGTCCAGGCTGATCCCTTTTAAAACTTCTTTTGATCCATAATTTTTAGACAGATTTTTAATACTTATAATTGGTTCCATAAAAAATATTTTTTGGAAAACATTAAAACTGTAGAATGAATATTTTGGTAATAATCCGGATGTATAAATTATTTATCTGGCTCAAAGTCCAGTACAATTGAATTCATGCAATATCTTTTACCGGTAGGTGGGGGACCATCATCAAATAAATGACCGAGATGTGCACCACAACGACCGCACAATACTTCATTTCGATCCATGCCATATGAATGATCAGGTTTGTATTCAACGGAATGAACTCTTAATGTTTCAAAAAAGCTGGGCCAGCCGCATGTGCTTGCAAATTTTGAATCTGAGCGGAACAATGCATTGCCACAAGCAGCGCAATAATATGTACCAATGCCTTCATAATTCCAGAATTTACCTGTGAAAGCTTCTTCAGTTTCTTTATTTCTGGCTACCTGGAAAACACTGTCCGGCAACACTTTTTTCCATTCCGCATCAGAAACATGCAGTACAGATGTGTCGGTTCTCGAATAATATGGATTGCTTTCATGTCCTGCATAAGTTGCAGAAGGCATGCCAGATGATGAGGCTGGTAGAGAGACTGCTTTCTTATTGCAGGCTATCGAAATGATGAGTATTGGTAGTATTATTTTCTGGAACATGTATCTAATTATTTATCAATTTTAATTACGAAGAGGGTATATTAATGTCAAATGTAGCTCCTTTATTCAGCTCACCTTTCGTGCTGATATGACCGTTATGATTTTCGACGATCCTTTTTACGATAGCAAGTCCAATTCCAGTGCCGACATATTCTCTCTTAGAGGTCCGGAGGCTTTGAGGCCATGATTCGGTCCAGCCCAGGGAAGTCTTGCTCCAGTCTTTTTGTCGGGTTAGTTCGCCCATTTCGCCTTCATCCTTGAGGAAGTGCTTATTATTTTGAGACGGTGTGGAGTTGAGTTCCGGCATGGTTGGATGTGCAAAATATAGGAAAAAGTGCATGTCTCAGCGAGGATGCTTCAATTTTTACTTATTGCTTTTGGCAGGTTTGCGTTTGGAGAGGTAATGATGCCAGAAATAGTACGAGGCAAGGGATCGATATGGTTTCCATCTTTCAGATAAAACCAATATTTCTTCTCTTGACGGGAGAGTATAAAGTTCTTTTACGGTATTGACAACAGCAATGTCGCCGATAGGAAAAATATCTTTTGACTGAAGACAAAACATTTGATATATGTCAGTCGTCCATTCTCCAATCCCTTTTAAAGAGATCAATTTTTTTCGCACTTCAGTATGTTCCATCATTTCTAACTGTTCCAGATTAATTCTTTGCTCCAGAATCGCATTTGACAAGGCACGCAGGTAAGTAGATTTTTGACGACTGATCTGACAACTTCTCATTTCTTCATCCGTCAGTTTCATAATTTCATGCGGAGAGAATTCAGGTAAATAACTTTCAAGTTTTATAAAGTGTACATTAGCTGACACAAGGCTGACTTGTTGTTCAAGAATAATTTTGCTCAATGAAATAAATCCCTGTGGTCTTGCCCAATTTGGAGGGACTCCGTATAAATCATGAATGTACTTAAAAGTTTCATCCTTCGAAGTAAGCTGTTGTATGTCCTCTTCATTGACAATATCAATCATGAAAACCGAATTGCCTGATTATTTTTTCCACAAATTGTTTTCCATCGATATTGAATTCAAGGAAATATATTCCGGCAGGGTAGAGGCCGAGGTCAAATGACAAGGTTGATAATTCAGTTGAATGAATAAGATGGGATTTAATAATGGGTTGTCCAACTGAATTCAGAATTGTAACGTTTGCATTTTTCCAACTGTCACTTTTTAAGTTGACTTCAAACGTTGAGAGAAAAGGATTTGGAAAAACACAGATTGGGAAAGGTGTTTCAGATTCTTGTACACTGGTTGTTCCCTGATACTCATAGGCACCGATGTCAATTGCACCACCAAGAACCGTGCGGGTCGCTAAATCATTTTCAAGAGAGAGATACATGTTCATCGGCGTCAGTGAATAATCTGTATTTGTTGAACCTGCAATAGTTCCATTATTGATGAGTGATGTTGCTTCTTTAGTTAACGAATAGTCATTGTTGGCCGGATCAGTAAATCCAATCGATTGAAAATCAGCAAACCAAACATTATGTGATGTATCCAATGATGCAGGAATGTTGCCGGAAATCATCGTATTATTTGCACCTGGAACTGAAGCAAAAACATTGTTATAAATTTTAAATGTATTAATTCCACCGGAAGGAGAGATATTGAAAAATCTTGTATTACCTCCAAATTTATTGATCACCGTATTGTTGATGAAATAAAAATCTTCCAGCGAATTGATCGCATCGTCATAACTGATGATACCGTGATTTGCTCCTGAAGTGCCCTGGATAATTACATTGCCCATGATGATATTTAATCCTCCCTGTGCAATGTTTAATTCCCAGCTTCCAAACCCTTCATCTTCTTCATCAATGAGATTGTATAAAATGAAACAGCGTTGTGCGCGTGTTTTCAGCGAATTGGCCTGACCTCTTGGATGATGAAAAAAGCAATTCATGACAAGCAGTGTATCAGCACTCGCACTGATATAAATGTTATGCTCATACCCTGAAAATTGCGGATTATTCTGGATCTGGTAGCCATTATTTTCAAATTCGGAATTGAGAATGATCACGTTGCTTGTGCTTACACTTCCATTGCCTTCAAGAATTCCATTTTGACAATTCATGAATTTGCAATGATTCACAGTTAAATTATTTGCCTGGAAGCGAATACCTGCCCCATTGCCGCCATCATCATCTGAGACCTGTGCCCCATCAAATATTATATTTTCAAGGTAAGCATTGTCAGAAGAGCCTGGAGATTCAAATACCCAAATACCTTTTCCATTAGCGATATTGATGTTGTTTTGCAAAATAGCACCATTACCCAGACCTATAAAATGCAGATTATTTTTAGTCCATTTTGTGGCATCATTCAGGTAGATGCCTTCATCAAGAAAGATGGTATCATTTTCCTGAACAAGATTTTTGACCTGGCTCGGTAAAGTATAATTACGAGATGTTCCGACGTGCCAAACGCCAGCTCTTGAAGTACAGAATGGTAAAATGAAAATGAGGGGCAGAAATAAATGCTTCATTTTACATGACAATCCTATTGGTAGATAACGCGAACGGCGACAGGTTGATGATCGATTTCGGTGTGTATGATGTACATCCCCGGAAGCATATTAGCATTCAGGTTAAGATCATGTTTTCCTGAAGTATATTCTTGTTCGGAGATCGAAGCAATTTGTTTGCCATTCATGTCATAAACACGGAATGCAAGTGTTTTATGATCATTTAATGAAAAGTGAATGCTATGATCATTGAGCAAAGTGGAAAAGGATAATCCATACTGCGCACTTATTTCCTCAGTGTTTGTCATCAGGTCTACTTTGAAAGGATCGGTATGGCAATCATCTACAATGAAATAGGATGAGAAAACACTATCTATCTGAGCGAATTCACTTTCAAGTGGTTGTTGTGAAAAACATACGCCACCTGGTGTGCCACTATTCATATCAAAAACGATTTGATATAATACTGTTCCATCTGTCAGGGTGATTCCCTGCAATGTCAGATCGATCCATGCGGTGGTAATGAAACCAGGAATTCCTCCATAAAAGCAGCTCTCGCTGAGCTGATCGAGATTGAAATTCTGAACGCGATTGAAAGACAGCACGCCAGGATCAAAGGATACACTGTATTGAGCTGCGACGAGGTCATCAAAGTGATCTGCGACCACATCGTAGGTCACCTGGCTTCCGGAGGTTTGCGGATTTGTGATCTTCATGACAAGATTTTGCGCATGAATTCCAACTGAAGCAAAAAATAAAAATATGTAAATTATTGATTTCATGGTACATGGGATTAATTGGATGAAATTCTGTTGTGAAAATACGGGAAAGCGCAATAAGATGCCAGAGTTTAACAGTTTTTTGGGGAAGTGTTTACCCCATCAAAATTTCTGCGAAATTTCTCACCCCTTTTTTTCTTCACTGACCTATGCGAAAATCATGGGGACACCACCTGGCGAACGAGTGATTTTAACCTGAATACTGAATACGATAACATGATTACTGATTCCAGATTACTCTTTCATCTTACTCTTTTTACAAGCTCTTCAAATAGTTTGTTCAAAGTAGAAGCAGCGTCTTCTGTGAAGCCAGGATGAACATTTGAAGGTTGAATGATCGTACTGCGTGTAGCGGTGAGCCAGCGGAAGCGTCCGGGCGTATCCATCTGGCCTATCGTGCCTCCATCCGTTCCGCCTTTGCTGATGACTTCAAATGCGCAGAGATTTTGTTTCAACTCATCGAGATCAAGATGTGGCGCAAACAGAGACATGAGTTTTTCATCGAGATACCATCTTACTTCAAGGAAATTCAGTTTTTTACAATATAAGATCACACCTACATTGATGAATTCCTCGCGCTCGACTTGCGGGACGATGCGGATGACAGCGTATTCAAATAAGTGCTTCTCTGGCATGATTTGCTTCCTGGATGAAAATATGTGTAGAGTCTAATCGTGTTGTAAAATATTCCAGATACTTTTCTCTTTGATCTTCTTTTATAAAATCATCTGATAGCCAGGCATCAGGTATATAACTGACGATCTCTTTTAGTTTATTGATGGTGAGAATATTTTTAGCTTTTGTATCAGCATCATCAAGATGTGTTGCCTGTTTAAGAAGCACATGATCTTTGATAAGGCCAAAAGGTTGCTTTGCTTTTTCAATCCAGTCCTGCGAACCATGGTGAAAATAAAGTGAGGCTCCATGATCTATCAGCCAAAGTTCTTTATTCCAGTAAAGCATGTTTGTATTTTTTGCAGTTCGATCCACATTCATCAGGAAACTGTCAAGCCATACAATCATCGATGCCAGTTTTGAATCAACTTTGTTGACGGTGGAATCAAAGCTGATGGCACCTGTCAGATAATGGAGCCCAAGATTTAATCCAACACTAAATTTTAAGAGGTCCTGGATTTCTTCATCGCGCTCAGTGCGTCCGAAGCCTTCGTCGAGGTTTGCAAAAACAAGCTCCGGGACCTTCATACCAAGAGCTCTTGCGATCTCTCCACCTAATAGCTCGGCGATAAGTGCTTTTGGACCCTGACCTGCGCCCTTAAATTTCAACACGTACATGAATTCATCGTCGGCTTCCACAATGGCAGGAAGAGATCCTCCTTCACGAAGGGGTGTGATATAACGGATGACAGTAACTGTACGAAGCATTGAGGATGGAAAGATAGTCAGTATTATGTTTAAGGTAGAGACTTCCTAATGATTAGCATCCGATAAGCGTAGGCTGTGCCTACGCTTTAGTGTTTGCAAATTTCCGATTTGCGTCGATGCAATCCTGTGAAAAAGAGTTTCGTGCAGATGGAAGTGTAGGCACATCCTACGCGTATCAAATTTCTTTCAATGGTTTCGTTTCGGCTATCAACGACCCCCTTAGAATTTTACCAGATGATTTCGGCTACGCTCAATCATTGAGGAAGATTACAAATATTTAAATAATTGTTTACGGATAGATTTCTATGCAATGATTGTGTCAAATGTTGAGCGTAGCCGAAACATTCATTGTATTATCTGGGTGGTCGTTGAGCGATAGCCGAAACGAATGCCCCGTTTGAGCAAAGTCAAAATGACAAGGGCAGATTATGGCACCACTATTTTCACAGTCTTACTTCCTCTTCCTGAAATACTTCCAAAATAAAGACCAGGAGGATATCCAGTGAAGTCAATTGTAATCTGCTGAATTGAGTTAATATTTTTTCTGAGCATTAATGTGCCTACCGAATTGTACAGATAAAAAGTCTGCGTTGATTTGGTAGTAGAATTGAAGTTTATTGTAGTGAGCCCAGAGGTGGGATTTGGATATACTTCAATGTTGTCTCTGTCTTCGTGAAGATCATTTGTGGCGACGGTGAGGCAATTGGGATAATTATTGCAATTGCAATGCAAATCCATTAGTTCAGGTGAAAATGGAATGAGGGGATTGTTTACATCGAGATTGTCGGGATGTGTCGCAGTGCGACCATCGCATTCCAGAAATTTATCGTCATAATAATTGGTCAGTCGATAATACACTCCATTGTCGCAATCTCCCTGATTATTGTAAACAATGACATCTCCACCTACTTCAATATTTCCATGAAGTTTATAATTGCTGACGTGAGCTCTTCCATAAACTT
>JBDUDG010000175.1:0-6811 GCA_040003045.1 Saprospiraceae bacterium
ATGAAGAATACCCCGAAGATGCCAGTAGATATAAAAATGTGCCCTTACTATTGAGAACATATTACCAAACTGGCCACGGGCAATATATCTTAATCCGGCAAGCGTATCCAAAATCCAACGAATGAATAAAACCATCACTACATCGTCAGCTGGAAGATATTTAATCAATGTGATAAGATTATTTCTGAAGTTGAGATACACTTTTTGCGGCCTGTCATAATTTAAAGTTCCGCCTCCAACATGATAGACCACTGATCCAGGATAAGAAATAATTTTTAGTCCTTTCAACTTCACTCTCCAGGCAAGATCAATTTCTTCCTGGTGAGCAAAATAGTCTGTATCAAAACCGCCTACTTCATGAAAGACGCTGCTTCTGATGACAAAGGCAGCACCAGATGCCCAGAACAATGAAATTGGTTCATTGTACTGCCCGGTATCCCTTTCAATTTTTGCAAGAACCCTGCCTCTGCAAAATGGATAACCAAGACTATCCATCATCCCTCCGGAGGCTCCTGCGTACTCAAAATATCCTTTATTTGTTTCGGCATTAATTTTTGGCTGAACTGCAGCAATGGATTCATCTGCTTCCATGAGGGCAATTATGGGATCGAGCCATTGAGGCGTGATCTCAATGTCATTATTGACCAGCGCATAATATTTAGCACTAATTTTTTGCAAACCCTGGTTATAGCCTCCCGCGTACCCGTTATTTTCCGTAAGTGAAATGGATTGAATTTTTGGATAAGTAGTTTTAAGCCATTTCATCGAACCGTCAGAAGAGGCATTGTCAATGACGTATAATTTTTCATTGCTGTACCGTGAAGAAAGAAAAAAGGGTAAAAAACGCTGGAGAAAAATTTTACCATTATAATTCAGAATCACTGTTGCAACTTCCGGTCTGTTCTTTTCGGGATCCTTAAAATATTTCCGAACCATGTGTTCATCCTCCACCATGGCAAGCTTAAGATCTTCCATGGTCGCAAACTTCTGATCACCCCTGATGAATTTATAGACTTCGATGATCACTTCCTGGCCATAGATCTGCCGGTCGAAATCAAATAGGTGGATCTCAACCCGATGTTGCATTGCTGCTTCGATGGAAGGTCGTAAACCGATGTATAGCATCCCCGGGTATTCAATGCCGTCGAGAATCGCTGTGGCAGCAAATATTCCATCGCGGGGTAAAAGTTTTTTCGAATCGGTAACCTGCACGTTAGCTGTAGGATAGCCAATGTGATGTCCAAGTCGATTGCCGGTGACGACCTGACCTTTGATCATCAGTGGATGTCCGAGCAAGTCATTCGTAAGTTCAATTTTGTTTTCCAGAATAGAATTCCTGATCAGTGTGGAACTAATGGAATGTTCTCTCAATTCTTCTTCACCGATCTGAACGACTTTGAAATTATTTTCCTCTCCATACATATTCAACAGCCTGACGTCACCTGCACGGTTTAGGCCGAACCGATGATCATATCCAATGACGATATAGCTGGGATGAAATCTTGATACAAGGAATTTCTCAATGTATTCCTGAGCAGATTGCTGAGAAAATTCAATTGTAAATGGTACAATGACCACATTAGAAACGCCGTATCTCCTGAAGTACTCAAGTTTCTCATTGAGTGTGGTGATGATCTGTAAGTCACCATCTTTTGGATAGACGATTTCTCGCGGGTGGGGATGGAAGGTGATGACAATATCCACTCCATCGATCTCCTCCGCCAGTTGTTGAATGCGCTTAAGAATTGCCTGGTGGCCAAGGTGAACCCCATCATAGCTCCCTATGGTGATTACAGAATTTTTGAATTCCGGAAGAGCTGAAAGTCCCCTAAAGATGTTCATGGAATACAAATGTATCTAATTTGTGTTTAATATGTTTTGTAAAGCCTTAATTGATCATTTTGTTTTAAAATTTAGATTCCACCAGGGGAAAATATCGGTTAAAACGCTGTAAATGCAGGAAATGCAATGGAAATCCAGTGGTAATCGTTTAATAGACCTATGAAACGCATGTTTTCGCTCCTGGTGTCTTCGCTGATGCTCATTCAATTTGTCACGGGTCAAATGGATGGTAAGGATCCATTGGTTGAACGGATAAGTTATAATGCCGATGTGATGGTCAATACTGTAGAGAACCAACACAGGATGCATGCCTATGATGTTTTTCAGGCATCCATAGATTCCTTGTTAGCCAGGAAGGATTCTTACAATGCGAACCTGGACAGCATCAAATGGTTGTCAATAGTGCATGGGGATGGCTTTAGAATAGTAACCTGGCAATTGCGGGTGACTGAGGATGAATTCAGGTATGGAGGTTTTATTCAATGGCCTGACAGGGTGGTACAGCTGAAAGATAACAGGCCATGGGTAAATGGTGCTGCCTTTAATACCTATTCGCCGTCGGCATGGTATGGTTGTCTCTATTATAAAATCGTCCCTTTTCAAAGTGACGGAAAGAAATATTATGTGTTGTTCGGATTTAATGCAGAGGATCATGTTAGGAATACCAAAGTGGCGGATATTCTGGATCTAAATGGAAGTGAGCCCAAATTTGGTGTGCCGCTTTTTGTGGGAAAAGATAAAGACCAGTCAAGGTTGATCCTTACATATGGTGATGTATCACCTATGCAGTTGTTGTATGATGAAAGTCTGAAAGCTATCGTTCATGATCATCTTGAAAATGTCCCCGGGATAGGGCCTTCAGGAGAATCACTCGAGGTCTCAGACGGGAGTATGGAAGGATGGTTCCTGAAGGATGGTAAATGGAAATATCAGGAGAAAGTTTATGATGTGATCATGAATGAACCTCCGATGATGGAAGGCAGAAAGGATCATAGAGAGGACAAAGATCTTTTTGGAAGGCCAAAGAAGCCTTAAAACCCCTTTTGAAAATCAGAAATTTGCTGACACTCCGATGTAGACAAAGCCTATATCGATTAAGTCATATTTATAATCCCAACACTTCTTTGCCTTGTCTGAACACTACATCAACAGGAATTCCTTTTTTAGAAAGCTTGTCGAGATCAGACTGAAGATCGGGTGAGATGATGCCTTGTTCTTTGACTAAAGTTTCTGCTGCTTTTAGATTTCCATCTCCCTGAATGGTCAGGATGAGATCACTTAAAGCTGCCGTTGCTTTCGCCATTTGGTCCGGATTTACTTTATAAAAACCGGTATTTGGATCTTTAGTAAATGCGCCATACTTCTCGAAGAAATTAAAACGGATCATATTTGCCTGCCCATGTGCGCTGCTGGCTCCAAAGCGAACAGATCTGAAAATACTGGCCATAAAAGTTGTGTAATAGTCCATCATATCGCCTTCGAGCTCTCCTTTGTCATGAAGATATTTTATCATGAATAAACCCAGGATATCTGCTTTGCCTTCTTCAAGAGCCGAATGTTGTGCTAGCAAAGCTTCCCGTACTGTACCTGATCCATTGATCGTATTTTTTATTCCTAAGCCGTGGGCGACTTCATGAAACATGGTTGTGGCAAAAAATGCATCGAAGGTGACATGACTTCGTTGAGACGGATCGATTAATTCATTGCTGATGGGAAGAAGGATCTTGTCAAATTTTGCTTTCATGGCATTTTTTAGCTGTAGCCGACGTGTCCCTTTTTTTAGCTGGACTTCTTCATCATTTGGAAGATTGATAGCGATAGTTTTACCTCCGGCATTAGCATCTCCTGCATAAAAAAGTACATCATATGCATTCAGGTCAGTATCGTATCCCGGAGTTTCTTTTTTGTATGCATCCCCCACAGGAAGATGGGCCTGCAGATCAGGAAGAAATTGCGCATATTTTGCTAAACGTTTACTCCATGCCATATCCTTCACGAGAACATAGGCTTCATGTGTGGCCCTGTATCCGAAAAGCTGATCTTCATAAGTCTCAATAGGACCAATCACAATATCAATCTTGTTGTCTTTCATATCAAGCCATGCAATGTCACTGGCCTGGTAGTCGTCGGTTCGTAATGCTTTAGCGCGCATTTTCAAATAATTCGAAAGTCCTTTCTCAGAGGACATTGTTGAAGCCTCTTCAAGTAAAGCTGCAGCATGCTCAATCTCATGTTTGAATTGTTCATGATAGGGAATGGTATATAGCTGACCTTCAGCATTACGTCGCACAAAACTGTACATTCCTTTTTTGTCATCGAGCCTGGCTCCTTCGAAATCTGCTTTCGTCATATCCACGGGATAAAAATTAGCACCTGCAGGTTTCGTTTTCGTACCAGGTATAAAAGGTTTATCCCCATCGAGTCTGTCCCAAGGTCCATAATTAACAATTGTATATGCTTTCAGAGCAGGATCTTTAATGGAGTCGAGCAATTTGTCCTTATCACCATAAGCTTCATACCAGAAACAGGTATCCATTTCTTTTGCGGCTTCGATCAGCAGCCGGATCATGGTCTTCTCGGAATCAGAAAGCATGTGCATATCTGTAGTCAGGGTAAACGGAACATAGTTGCCTAATTTTTTACCCAGGACAGGGTGAATAGAATCAGCATTAAAAAAGTCAAGGTAATCTCTGGCCTTTGCATTATCCTGAACAACCACATTTTGTTTGCATGAATAAAAGCAAAACATAAGGACGCATGCAAATGAAACTGTCAATAATTTCATTGTATTATTATTTATTAAAAAGAAAACAACCTTATCCAATAGTATAGATCAATCTAAATAAATACATGTGTTAGAAAAGTAAAGTGAGTAACTCTTCTCAATGTTTTCCTGACATCATGATATTATTATTCTTTTTGTGAATAGAATTTTTTGATCAGGACCTCTCAAAACAAACGTATATAGACCAGGGATAAAGCGTGATATGTCAATCTTCAGATCAGTCACCGGTATCCGGAATTTTTGTCCGTTCACATCGATTGCTTCAATAAACTTTACAGGAAATGATGAAACAATCTGAATGAAATCATGGGCAGGATTAGGATATAAATTAAAGTTACCAATTGAAGCGGGTTCTCCTGTTGCAGTGATCACTTGTTCGATCGTATTATTTTTTGACAATAGCCAAAGTTCTGGATCGATGGCTAAAGAATCCACTGATTTATTGCCAACAAAAATTGAAAATCGTTGATTGTTGGCAGTGTGATTTAGTACAAAAATTGTATCCACTCCATTCAATTTTACCAGAACAGGAACAGGCATTTCAAAAAATGAAACTGAAGGATGAGATTGAGTCTGTCCAAGAGTGAGTACAAGGGAATCGGCCTGGTGTGTCCATTTCAATTGATAGGAAGGATAGCCCTGCCCATAGAACCAATCCGCCATAAATTCATCGAGATTCAGACCTGATTGATTTTCCAAAAAGTCCTGGAATTCTTTTGTTGTTGCAAAATCTCCTGCACCATTCAGGTAATTACGTACGGCCTGGAAGAAATCATTGTCGCCCATCACCCATCTAAGCATGTGGAGTACATAGCCACCTTTATTATAACTTAATCTTCCGCTGAAAATGCGGTTGACGCTTGTGGTGTCGTCTACAAAAACGGATCCGCCCGGAGCACTCATGGCAGAATTGGAAGTAGAAGTTTTCCATTGTGGCCAAAATTCATTTGGGCTGAATTCCTCAAGACACAATCCTGCCAGATATGTTGCGAAACCTTCATTCAGCCAAATATCTTCCCATGTCCCGCATGTGACTTTGTCCCCGAACCATTGATGAGCCATTTCGTGTGAGATCAGGGAGAAGCTAAAACCACCCATGAAAGCCATGGTCTGGTGTTCTTCACCGCCGCCCCAACCAAATTGAGCGTGACCATATTTTTCATCGGCCCATGGATAGATGATAAAACGATCATTATAAAATTTCATAATGTCAACCGTGCTCAAAGTAGATTGTTGAGATTGGGCCAGCGATTCAGGATAGACGTAATTTAAAACCTGAATTGAATCACCGTTTGGCAAAGGGACGTACTGATTGTAAGCTGCGTAATTAGTAACAGCAAGCGCGACGAGATAATTATTGATTGGATGACGGTGCCGCCAATGATGAACGAGCTTTCCATTGACTGTGTCTATGCTTATGAGTTTGCCATTACTGGCAGCGAGTTGGCCCAAAGGGGTAGTGATGTAAATATCGAGTGAATCTATCTTGTCGATGAGATCCATTTTTGAAGGCCACCAGTCTCTCGAGCCGTAAGGTTCAGAAAGTGTCCAAAGAATTGGAGCTCCTGCATGTGTGCCGATTTCAAAAGAACCGAATCCATTTGATGGTGGTATTCCATCATAAGATATCGTGAGAGAATCACGATCGTTTTCGTTCAGTGTTCTTCCGAGATCAATGGTCAGTAATTGATCAGGAGTTCTTAAGAAAGAAAGCGGCGTACCATTTCGATGAATGCTGCTCAGATTTAACGAATCACTGAAATCCAAAACTAGCTGCGTCAGACCATTCACCTTGCTTTTGAAATAATAAGTGATCGTGCCTTTAATGTATTTCACAGCAGGATCAATTTCCCAATGCATCACCTGGTAATGCATATCAGTTTGATCTGCAAATTTGTTGCGATAGGTTCTCTGCGTGAAATGTGAGATTGCGTTTTCCTGTTCTTTGCAGATAATATCATCCTGATCCCAGAGGAAAGAGGAGAGGTCGCCCTGCGAAAAAACAAATGGGGAAAAGGAGAGGAAAAGAGAGAGAATAAGGATTGATTTGAACAGATATTTCTTCATTGGGTAAAAATACCATGAAATGTCCTGTAGTGGGGTATGAGGATTGAAATGGTAAGGAAAATGACAAAAAAGTGAGGGTAAGTCTTCAACTACCCTTCAAACCGACATTTGAAGCGT
>JBDUDG010000176.1:0-6806 GCA_040003045.1 Saprospiraceae bacterium
TTTAATGTTTTACTTTTTGCTTGATGACTCCGCCTTTCACTTCCTTGATGCTGGTGATGTAGACAAACGCATTCGGGTCTTCGAGAAGAATGGCTTTTTTTATCCGATGTAATTCAAGCCTGGTGACAATGGTCATGATGATGTCACAATCGCTTTTCACGTCAAAGTTGCCGGGCAAATATCCACGTTCACCCTTGAACACTGATATAGCTTTGTTGAAATCATTTACGATAATACTTTTAATATTTTCATGTTGTTGTGATACCACAGTCAGCGCTGTATACTCTTCAAATCCATCCACTACATAATCAGAAATGCGCATCGCTGTAAAATAGGTGAGGATTGAATACATCCCTGCTTCCATCCCAAATTGATACGCCACCGCAAGAATCACAACCGTGTTGATAACCATGACAATCTCGCTGGTAGAAAACCCGGATCGCTTATTTGTATAATCAGCAATAATTTCCAACCCATCCAAAACCCCACCTCCCTTGATCACAAACCCAATCCCCAATCCGATAAAGAATCCTCCAAAAAGGGCAATCAATACTTTATCACTGGTGATCATCGGTATATACAGCGTATTAAGACCCAGGACAAGAAGTAAGATGGCAATAGTCGTCTGAACTGCAAATGATTTTCCAATCCTATGATACCCGATGAGGATAAAAGGAATGTTGAGGCCGATTAGTAATATCCGGATATCTACATTGAGGACTTTTGAAAAAAGAATGGCAACACCGGTGACCCCTCCATCAATAAAGTGATTGGGGATCATGAATCCTTCCAGGGCTACAATGGCCGAAAGGACACCAAGCAAGGTAAACAGGATAGAAGATGGTGAAAGAATTCGTTTCCAGTTGATAGAATCCGGATGGGACATGTATTTTTAAATATAATGATGTATCCGGAGTAAATATAAAATAAGCAGGGCCATTGAAGCAAGAAACTATGCTAATCTCCGCCAAGCTCTTTTATTAAATTCCCCCTTGCACTGAAAAGTAGATTTTTTGATTGGGCAGATATCTTAATTTCTGCCTGAAAAGTATTGACATTTTTATCATCTGTCCACTTTAATGCTTTAGTAATTTTGGCTTTAGGATAATTCCTTTCAATATAAGACTTCGCAATGAAAGGTAATTGATCCGTTTTTATTTCTACCGCAACATTGATTCTGTGGCCGGTTGAATCATACCAGGCCGTGGCCGGCATACCAATTAATTTAAACGTTGCTTCGTAGGTTCCTTCCTTAACTTTCCAGCTGGCTTTTTCATCTCCATAATTTTTGACGAAGCCTTTGAGGACGGCATCTGGTGCAGCAGGAGTCATGCCTGTAACTTTACCCTGCGAAAAACCTGTTGTTACCCCACAAAAGAGGACGACTACAAATATGAATCTTGCCATGCGTATAAAAATATGAATGATACACTTATTTGATATTCTAAACGTCTCACAGATCAGGTCTTATTGTATCTGATACACTGTTTGCCGATGGTCTTTCGATCTCTCAGAGAGTTATAAAGATAATAGGAAATTTATTTTTGTTTCCTACGTATTACCATTTCCACCGAGTATTCAAAGCTGCGCTATCCCGATGTAACTACTTTTACGGTTCAAAACTTAAAGCCCTGTCCTTGACTCCCTCCGCCTCAACCACGTCCAGATTAAACCTTTAGCGGAATGAAGCGTCAAAGCAATTAGAACCTCACCCAAATGGATGAATGACATACAATCATGATCCTTTAATTTTAATTCCTGAATTAAACATTTTGTTTTATGAAAATCTTTCAATTTTTCCTTCTCCCTCTGGTGTTAACATGTGCTTTTACATCTGTGAAAGCTCAAAATCAGACCGGGCTGGATTCTACCGGTTTACCGGGCGACAATTTCAGTTTGCAGGGCGCACTGCATCTGTTTCAAATGTCAACCTCTCCGGAGGATTTTGAAAAGCAGCTCAACACTGAATCCAATAATGTCAACAACCTCGATCTGAACGGTGACAACGACATTGATTACGTCCGTGTCATCGATAAATCCGATAAAAATTCACATGTCCTGATATTACAGGTGCCAATTTCCTCCACCGAAAGCCAGGATATCGCTGTCATTGAAATCGAAAAAACAGGAGATACGACTGCCATACTTCAGATCATTGGCGATGAGGATATCTATGGTGAGGAAGTGATCGTAGAACCCGATGTAAGTGGTGACAGCCCCACGAATGGATATAAAGGTGGCGCTCCAATGGAAAATTATGACAACGCATCAGGTGTGATAGTGTTCAATGTTTGGTACTGGCCATCGGTGCGCTTTATTTATGCTCCTGTTTACCGTCCATGGGTATCACCATGGCAGTGGCGGTCTTATCCTGTTTGGTGGAGGCCATGGAGACCCATGGGGTGGCATGTCTGGCATCCATTCTATTCACGCTATCATCGATCCTATGCAATCGTGCATACGAACAGGGTCATCCATGCTCACAAATTGTATGCTCCTGTAAGAACACATTCCGTCATCGTGCGCACCAGGCATGCCGGCGCCATAGGCAACTACCACATAACCCATACCAAAACTTATGTAAAAGGTCCAAGAGGACATACTGCTACAGTTAAACATACTACTGTAAAAGGGCCACGAGGAAAGGTGAAGGCAACAAAGACGACCGTCAGGAAAGGGAAGCACTAACCCCTCTGCATTTTAACCTGGAATCCAGAATCATTCATTTCGACTACTGAATCGAGACGTTTTGACTATAGAACCCAGGACGTTTTTGCCATTTAATCGGTATTTTTCGACTCCGCTCAACGACCGATTAAGACATCCAATGAATGTTTCGGCTTCGCTCAACATTTGAACGAGATTTATCTATTCATTGGAAGAATTTCTCTTCGAATTATCCTATTTGATTGAACGGTAGCCGAAATCCTTAGGTAAAAATCTCTGACGGTCGCTGAGCGGGCGAAGCGATGCGTCACACGGACCATTTTAATTTGCAAACACCATCCGTTTCGTAGCTATCAGGTTGTCATCAATAAAAAGTGAATAGAGATAAGTACCTGTTGCATTGTATCCATGCTCAAACAAGACTTCATTCATACCTTCTTTTACATTTGTGGGAAGTTCTTTGATCGTTCTTCCATTGATGTCCGTGATCACAATTTTTGCATGATGTATTGAAAAGGGTTCGTTCACTAAAAAGCTGATGATGGTGGATTCATCAAATGGATTTGGTTTGTTTTGTAATAATTCTATTTTCTGATCTGCAGCCGGATCATTTGTTCCGGTGAGTTTCACAAGTTTTTCTTCTGAGAATAAGCTCTCTATTCCGTTGCCGTCGATCGAAGCAGCGGACACAAAAATATTGAACTGTCTGCTGGGTAATTTAAACGCTCCCGATTTTGAATTCATAATATAAAACAGCGTATCAAAATCATTTGTAAAAATTCTTAGCCCTACAACATAATGATTGTAATCATGCGGGTCAGCTATCTGTATGTATAAGTAATCTCCATCCTGTCCGAATGAAGAGATAGAAGGTGTTACAGGACTTAGAGCTGCCATAGCTGCACCAGTTCCATTGATGACGGCATTTCGAGACAAGTAATTAAAGTCTACATAAAAACTATCAACCGTTCCATCGCCATTTGTATCTACGCCAATTATATCATCAGAAGTATGCTGTCTGTCGTGATAATCCGGATTAGTCACATCACCATTGCCATGTTCATTGGCAGAACAAAAACGCATCGCTGCGAATCCGTCTTCGCGAAAAGGAATATGATCACTTCCACGACCTGTCCTGTCCTCAGGAGACATGATAGAAACCTGCATTGGTACTTTTGCAGTTGGTTTTATCATTTCCTGGTATTCAAGCTTGATGAATCTGCTGAGAGCTTTGTGTGGTGAATTAAATCCGCCGTAAGAAAATAATCTGACTTGGGTACTATCGATATTGTTTAGCCCCGGGCATGATGGCGGAGATGATGTTTCACCACAAATAATACCACCTACAATATCATTATTCAGAACGGCTTTGATGTGTATACTATCCGCCACTGCATAATCGGCATAAGCATTTGCACCAAGTAATCCCTGCTCTTCTCCAGTGACAGTCATAAACACTATGGTGTGATTGTAGACATATGCGCTCATGATGCGGGCCAACTCTAAAACCAAAGCAATACCACTGCCATTATCTTCCATTCCCTGTGCCAGACAATTGATGTCACAGTTGTCCTTGCATCGACTATCAAGGTGTGCTTCGATGATGACCGAAGAAGGATCTGAAGTATCTTTTCCCGGCAAAACGGCGACCACGTCTTTGTGTCTCGTCATGTCGCACACATCCTGATCGAATTGCAAATATCCTGTGACCAATCTTCCATTTGAAATGATGCTTAATCTTTCAAATTTTCCCAATACCCATTTTCTTGCGGCTCCGATGCCCGTGATTTCAGATACAGTATCAGAAGCAGTATTCCGGTTCTGAAATTGTTCAAGGGAAATCAATGTTGCTTTCAGAGAGTCTGCATTGACTAATTTGGCCAGTTGCGATGTGATGAAATAAGGATCATCCACTGGAAATGGCGGCATGTAGTCCTCAGGATTGTAATTTCCTTTCAGAATTCTATCTATCACGGGGTTAGTGAAATGAGTATTCGCCTGTGCAGACACTAAAATACCGGAAGAGAGACTGATGACAACGGAAAGCAGGTACTTTTTCATGACCTTAATATTAGACATGAAATTTACAAAAATCGCACCTGATCAACGCAAAATCTTTCGGCAATTGAAAAAAAATAGCCCGCAGATTCGTTAAGATCGAATATGGTCTCCTATGATTGTTTGTGCATCTTCAAAGCTTTTGAATTGAGGAGGGAAGCTGTTATGATCGCAAAATCAAATCTTAATTAATCATAATAAATCGTAATAAATCAGCGTGCTTCTTTTTTTTACACTTTCAAATGTGGGGTCATCAATTTTTCTTCTTCGACAACAACCAGGCATAAACATCCTCCCCGCCATACACTCTTCTCCATACGTCATGTCCCATATCTTCCTCAATCGTAAATCTTACATCCTTATGGCCCAGTTCTTCAAGTTTATTCAATCCTGCATAAAAATAAGTGAGATCTACGCTTCGGTCTCTTCCGCCTGCAAATACCCATAGTGGGATTTGATGCTCAGCAATAGGCTTCATAAGATCCGGATGGCCCCATCCCACCACCGGACAAATCGCGGCCCATGTTTTTGGATGCTTACTGGCCATATACCACGTACCGAAACCACCATAACTAAGGCCCGTGAGATATATCCTGTCTTCGTCACCCCTATATTCTTTGATCACATTCTCTACCATATCCATCAGATCATCTTCTTCCCTCTCCCAACCTGCCGGAGGGAGCGGATCCGGAAACCATGCCGCCGCTGCCTGTGGTGACATTTTTTGCGTCGTCTCAAATTCTGCAGGCCTTTGTGGGACACCGGCTTCCAGTCTTTTTGGAATTTGTGAAGGATTCCGGTCACGGATGTAACTTATCGAATCCATTCCATACATCGGTAATTGTGGCGCAATGATGATGAAAGGGAGGTCGCGCTTTTGTATCCAGGCTTCATACAATGGTCCTTCTTTAATTACCCAATCAAGATCTTCACGACCATTCCCTCGCTCACCATTTCCATGGAGGAACATCAGCACCGGCCATTTACGATCAGGACTGCTGCGATACCCATACGGCAGGTACATAAAATATTCTTTCTTCTCCTTGTCGTGATGACTTGTGAATGGAACTCTGATCAGTTCGGCTACAGAAACCGATTGTGATGTCATTTTTGAAAGACAGCATAAAATGATAACTAGAACTGAAAGATTTTTTTCAAACTTCATGGCCTCTGATTGATTTTGAAAATTACAAATTTCATTCCGATCAACCTGGTCAGTTCTAATAAAAATTCGCGCACAGAAGATAAGGCATAAACAAATATCCTAACTATTTTTTAGCTTAGAATTATAATAAAAAAATGCAATTATTGCCTTCCTTAATTTTGAATGCTCTATACCTCTTTGCTTTTCTTCTTCCTCGTCTGATCCACAGTGATCTTCGTTCCCCTGTACTGTGCTTTGCGGAATGCTCCAATCACCTGGTCTGTATAATCTGCATCGACATCAAAAATGGTATGGGTATAGCTTACTTCAATTTTTCCGACCTGCGCTTCCTGATCAGGCATATATTGATTGATCAGTGAGAGCAGTTCTTTCGGATTAAATTTATTGACTGTACCGAGGTTTATGACGAGCGGAGTGAATTTTACTTTAGGTCTTTCTGCACCTCTTTTTGCAGGAGTAGGTTTGTCATCGTACTTATCTCTTTTTCTTGGCTCGCGATCTCTGTTTTCTAATTCATACTTTTTCTCCGGGCGCTTTTCAAAATCTACTTTCCTGCTATTGTCTCTGGTTTCGAATTCAGCAGGCTTGAAATCCGCTTTGGCACTTCTGTCGCTCCTTTCCGGTCTGTCTCTTTCCTCTCTACCTTTACCAGATGAAGGTTTTGAATAAGAATCCCTGGCACTCCTTTCTGATTTGAATGGTTCATCTCTTCTTCCTTCAGATCTTCTTTCTCTGCTTCCTCTGTCATCTCTGCTTGCTCTTTCTTCTCTTGGACGATCATCTCTTCTTTCTCTGCCTCTATCATCTCTTCGGTCATCCCTTCTTTCTCTGCTCCCTGCTCCCTGCTCCCTGTTTTTGTGATCGACATTTATATCCTGCGCATTTTTATAATACGCTAAAAAGCGATTGAATTCGA
>JBDUDG010000177.1:0-6798 GCA_040003045.1 Saprospiraceae bacterium
ATACAATAAAAAGAGGGAACTTATCTGTTCCCTCATCCGATTTTCGCGTTGCAAACATACGAAAATTTCCCGAAAAGGATGCCTTATTCCTTTCATGCGCTGGAATTAGGAGTTCCTGGCTGTCCAATTCTTTATCCGTTGGAGATGTATTGATTGTATATTTAATAAAAAAGCATATGACCAGAAATCCGGATCAATAAGTGAAAGTCATCCGAGTGTCTTACCCCATATCGGTATCCCTGCGTGTAGAAAGGGAGAATTATCTGGTTAGTAACCGGAATTTATTTACAGCAATCCTTTTTGTGAACAAACAGGAACTTGAAGATTTTAACAAGTACTGAACATGGCGTATTCATCCAGTAGATATTTTAATAGCTTGTAACTGCTGGCTCGAATATTGATTCAAAATTAAAAGAATCATGAAGAGGTGATTTGATTCTATTGGTCTATATAAATTGAATTGTTAACAGAACAGACAATCCAACTCCGCGATTTTTTGAATACGCTCATTACTTAATTTCCTCCTGCACAATACCGCATTTAGGCATGGATTTTCCCATGTAAGGATTGCTGATTTCTTCTGTTTCACTGAGCCAGTTGGCTCCTTTACGATCATTATACATAGGACAATAATCATAATATAGCGTTTGAATAGTGCCTACTGTTTTTACCATTTCATATATGTCCTTGCTAAGGATTTCAAAATGTTCGCGTTGATGTTTAAGATGGCCTGCGTTCACGCCAATATGTTCTGCTTGTTCTTTGGCATCCGCAGCTAGATCATTGAAAGTCCTTACTATATCTGTGGGTAATGCCCTGATGTTAAATTCAGTAATGCTTTTTACCAATCGATTCCCTGCAGATGCTGCGTCCCTGCCATTGTCTGCGGCCAGGGCATTCTTTAGCTGCATATATTCTTCCAGAAGATCTTTTATCGGTGAAGCATAATCAGTCAGGGCTATCTTATTATCTTTCATTGCACCAGAATCGTCTAAGACTTTACCGATCGAATGGCCGGTGTCGTCTTTTGGTGTGGCTGAATGAGTGCAGGAAATGAGCATGGTGATAGTCAGGAGTAAAAAAAATATCTTCATTTTCATGTTGGAAAGCATTATTGTTTCAATCTGTTTGATTGTAACGAAATTGGCGACCAATGGTTGAATGGTAAAAAGATGGGAAACTACGGAACATTGCCTGTTAATTGAATGTTTTTAATGTTGAAGTTGCACTAAGACTGGTATCTTAGGAATTACTACAGTTATTTAAATGTTATTGATACCACTATCTTTACATCAATAAATGATAACTGAACTTTTAGAAAAAGCCTTACGAAAGGAGTTTCTCACCGCTGCAGAAGGCCTGGAACTTTTTGAACATGCCCCGACATCTTCACTGATGTATGTAGGCAATCAATTACGGCAACAAACCGTCCCCGGCCATAAAGTCACCTGGATCATCGACCGAAATTCCAATACCACAAATGTCTGTGTAGCTAATTGTAAATTCTGCAATTTCTATCGCAGGCCGGGTCATGCTGAATCTTACATCACCACGATGGAAGAATACAGGGTAAAAATTGAAGAAACATTCCGTCTTGGTGGCGAACAGCTTCTCCTTCAGGGAGGACATCATCCTGACCTCGGACTTTCTTTCTATGTCAATCTTTTCAGACAATTAAAAAAAGAATACCCTCAGCTAAAGCTTCATGCTCTGGGCCCTCCGGAAATAGCCCATATCAGTCATCTCGAAGAAATGAGCCATGAAGCCGTGCTTCGCGAATTAAATGCCGCCGGACTTGATTCATTGCCGGGTGCAGGTGCAGAAATTTTGAATGATCGCGTCAGGCGTTTGATTTCAAAAGGGAAATGTGGATCGCAGGAGTGGCTTGATATCATGAGGGCAGCACATCGGATTGGATTGACTACATCTGCTACGATGATGTTTGGTCATATTGAAACGCTCATGGAACGTATGGAACACCTTGTGGATATTCGCAAAGTGCAGTCCGAAAAAGCTGAAGGTGCTGTAGGTTTTCTTGCTTTCATCCCCTGGCCATTTATGGATGATGGCACATTATTGAAAAAATTAAAACGTGCGCGAAATCAATGCACTGCGGACGAATATATCCGGATGATCGCAATCAGCCGCATCATGCTTCCCAATATAAAACACATCCAGGCATCATGGCTCACCGTTGGAAAGCAGACGGCGCAGGTTTGTCTTCACTCAGGTGCAGATGACATGGGCAGTATAATGATTGAAGAAAATGTGGTCTCAGCTGCAGGTGCTCCATTCCGTTTTACTGCGGATGGAATACAACAGGCCATAAGAGACGCGGGCTATATCCCTCAACTGAGAGATCAGCAATATCGAGAGCGTGTTGTTCCTGAGAATATCCAGCAGCAAGAGCTCAATAAAGCAACCATGATCATCGATTAGCCCCATACGACACATTGGTCGCGACGGATTAACCTTTGCATATTACCCAGGCAAGTAGCTATTTTACACCTGGTTACTGAATACTGACGTTATGGATTTGCACCGAGAAGAATATAAAAAAGTCCAGGAGGCTGCTCATTGGATCAAAAGCGGAATGCCCTTCATTCCAAAAGTTTCTATCATACTTGGCACCGGCATGAGTGCCTGGCTTAATGAATTGGACATTGTTGAAGAAGTCAAGATCAAGGATGTGCCTCACATGGTTCCTCCTACAGTTGATTCACATCAGGGCAGGATTTGTTTTGTGATGATCAATGATGTACCAACAATTATCCTTGCAGGAAGACTTCATTATTATGAAGGCCATCCGATGAATGTTGTCGTGCGGCCGGTACGCATTCTGTACACATTAGGATGCCGTCATCTGATTCTCACGAATGCCTCCGGTGGTTTGAATCCTGAATTCGAACAAGGAGATATTATTGGAATAAGTGACCACATCAATCTCGTGACAGAACATCCCTTGCGAGGACCAAATGATGACCGCTGGGGCCCAAGATTTCCGGATATGAAATTTGCATACGATCCTGAATGGCTTTCCTTTTCAAAACAAAAGGGGGAGAAATTAGGCATACATATTAAAACGGGTGTATACGCAGGTCTTCCCGGACCGAGTTTGGAGACACCTGCGGAATATCAATATCTCCATCGCATCGGTGCCGATCTAGTTGGCATGTCGACTGTTCCGGAAGTCATTACAGCAATTCACCTTGGTATGAAAGTACTGGCTCTATCGATTGTAACGAATGTCTGTTATCCACCTGACAGAATAAAAGTAACGACTGTGGAAGATGTGATCGGCATGGTGGAAAGCAAAGCAGGGGATGTAGGGAAGATCATTTCGAACGTACTACCGTTTTGCCCCTAAATCCCCTGAAAAAGGGGACTTAAGTATTTGGTAGGTTTATGCCTCTTTTTAAAGAGTTGAGGGCATAACCAGGCCTTAAGTATTTGCTCGGTTTTACCCCTCTTTTCCAGCAGGTTGGAGGCAAAAAATACCGGGACTGAGTAATTATTTGATTTTAGCCCCCTTTTTCAGCGGGTTGTAGACAAAAAATATCGGGACTGAGTACTTATTTGATTTTACCCCTCTTTTCCAGCGGGTTGTAGACAAAAAATTCCGGGACTGAGTACTTATTTGATTTTAGCCCCCTTTTTCAGCGGGTTGTAGACAAAAAATACCGGGACTGAGTACTTATTTGATTTTAGCCCCCTTTTTCAGCGAGTAGTAGGCAAAAAATACCGGGACTGAGTACTTATTTGATTTTAGCCCCCTTTTTCAGGGGGTTGGGGGCAAAAAATACACAGACTTAAAAAATTTGCATTTCTTCCTGAACAGGACTAATTTTCATAATAATTAAACACCAGTAATTATGAAAACAAATATGCACTACGGTGCCTCTCCTTCTATTTTTAATGTAGCCCAAAATTTACGAGTCAGATTAACCGAAGCGGAAAAAATTCTATGGGAATATCTCAGAAATCATCAGAGCGGTTTTCGATTCCGAAGACAACATCCACTCTGGAATTATGTTGTCGACTTTTATAGTCACAGATTAAAATTGGTAATAGAAGTTGATGGTGAAATACATTCATCAGAAGAAGCCCATATTCGCGATTCAGAAAAAGATAATGGATTGAGGAATTTAGGTCTTCAAATCTTACGGTTTACAAACGCGGAAGTTTTCACAACTTTTGAATCTGTCAAATTAAAAATCGATAACACTGTAATTGAAATTCTAACTGAAAAATATAAAAAGTAAGATTTCAAGTCCCCTTTTTCAGGGGATTTAGGGGAAATAACGAAACATCAAATCCAATTCTTCAAGTCCCCTTTTTCAGGGGATTTAGGGGAAATAATGAAACATCAAATCCAATTCTTCAAGTCCCCTTTTTTAGGGGATTTAGGGGAAATAATGAAACATTAAATCCAAAATTTTAAGTCCCCTTTTTTAGGGGATTTAGGGGAGCTAACAGAACATTAAATCCAAAATTTTAAGTCCCCTTTTCAGGGGATTTAGGGGAAAAATTGTGGCTTTAATCCGTATAAATCACCTTATGCCAAAACCTAAATCCAGCCCTGGCTTCAAAAACCACATTTGTCAGCTTAGTCTCCGGCAAAATAACCGGTGAGCCGTCACTATACGTATAGCCTGTATTTTGTTGGGGAACAAACAATTGTTCCGATAAGTCAGGTGAAATACCCAGTTCTAATATGACACTGACGAGCTCGCTCAACGGAAGCTCAATCCCGCCATTGACATCAACTCCATATGTGATTTTATTCTGAGCTCCTTCAAGACCTGAAAACAAATAACCGAATTTTCCCTTGATATTATAATCTCCACGAAGACCAAAACCATACGAGAAATGTTTTTCACCAAATTCTCTCCGCTGCTTCACACCTATACTTAAGGAGAGATTATGAAATTCCATTGAATAGGAGCTTCCTGGATGTTCGATATTGTCAGTATCATAATAACGCAGAACATTGACGGCACTTCCTTTGATGTGATATCCGAGGCTTGCATAAAGCGAATTAGGACTGATCTCACTGGAGGACTCCAGAAAAATAAGTCCATGATACCGTACGAAAGGCTCGCGCTGAAATCCATTTACTTTTTGATTGCTTAAGGATGGACCAGCCATGAAACCAAAGACAGCACCCTGCGCGAAAGCTGATGTCGTCACCGTCATCGCTACCAGGATAAAAAGAAAAATAACTTTCATCTTAGATCTCATTTCAATACAAGTTTTTGACCGATGGATAATGTATCAACGGATAAGTTATTCATTTTTTTGAGTTCTTCAATGGACAAACCGTAAGAGCGGGCGATTCCATAAAGCGTTTCCCCTTTTGAAACAGTATGTTCAGGCTTTGGAACAAAGGTTTTTTGAGCCGGTAAAGGAATCGTATCAACTGTATTTTCCTTCAATGGCGCGACAATGGTCGTTTGGGCAATTTCTTTCGTGGAATTTTTAGTTGCAACAGGCTTTGATTTAATATCATACAATTTTGATCCAACTGTTTTAGTATCATCAGATTTAAATTCGTTTTGTTTAGCAACGGGCATTGCATATGGATCTGCTAATCTGAGCTCCGATTTCTGTCTTCCTTTCAACAACAATTTTTGATTCGGCAATGGCACTTCTCCTACTGTAAGACCATTCCGTTTGAGCAGGGCGCTGATTTTTATTCCATATTGCTGTGAAATGGAGACAAGATCTTCATTGGGTTTCAGTACATGATATTGCTGATGTCCGTTGAATTTGTTTCTCTTCTTTTGTAGGTATACACGGCTTCCGGGAGTAAGTGTTTGTTCAATTTCGGAAATATCATCATTGTATGCATTTATCTGACGGGCTGTCAGGTCAAATTCAACTGCAAGTGAAAGTGGAGTGTCATTTTTTCCCGCCACAATATATTTTATGTCATTAAAATAACGCACAGGACGATAGGTTTTAGAAATACCAGAAGCAAGAGAGCGCGGATCTGCTATTTCAGTATCAAGGGTGCTGAGGTCAAATTTCTCGATGATGTCAATGAGACGATCTGCATAGCGCGGATCTGTAGCATAGCCTGCTTTAGCTAATCCCTTTGCCCAACTTTTATAATCCGTGGTTTTGAGATCAAATAAAAATCCATATCGATTTGATTTCGCCGGGTCAGTTAAAAAATCAGAATGTGCGATATAGGAGTCGTTTGCGGATGAAAATTGTCTGAAACAGGATTTTACCAACTTGCCTTCTTCAAAATCATCGTCCTCTTTGTTGAAACATTTTCCGCACCAGTCGTTGCCGCATTTTATTCCAAAATGGTTATTGGCTTTACAGGCAAGATCGCTTTTGCCGCAATTGGATTCCAGGATGCCCTGGGCCAATTTTATACTTGCAGGAATACCCGTCCTTTCCATTTCGGATTGTGCTATATTCTTGTACAGATTGATATAGGCAGAATAGTCCTGGCTGAATCCATGAATAGAAAGTAATAGCAGCACGGCAACTAATATGCATTTTTGAATCATATGGCCAAATTGTAATGCTGATCTAACATATTATATATTAACATAATATCAATTTTCGCGCCAGATTTCGAATTCCCAGCAATATATAGCCATCTCACCATGGAAAAAATTCAAAACTTACTTTAATACCATTTGTTAATATGCAACTTATGTAAATACCTTAACGTAGCAAGAAGCAGCTTTTATTCTGTATTCCTAATCCTAAACTCCAAATATCTAATTATGAATCTTATTGAATTGCTAAATGGCCATCTTGATGAAAACCTTATCGGGA
>JBDUDG010000016.1:0-22641 GCA_040003045.1 Saprospiraceae bacterium
GCTCCATTCTGTTTGACCACCTGTAAACTTGCCCATCTGAATCTAATACCCAAAATTGGGACTCTTTGGATTCCGATGCCTTATCAACACTCTGTTTTGTGGAAAATGGCCTGGTTTTCAATGCTTTACAATTTTTAGATATAGCAATTATACTACTAAGATACAACAAAATTGCTATATTCTCAGAAAAACATTCATTTTGACTACGTCGTATAGTGTGTTTTCCTTCAAAACCTGTACCCCAAAAAGAAAAAAAATCTTTTTACCCAAGTACCCAGAGTATCATACACTGAGAAACCATTCGCTTTTTCAAACCTTAGTTCAGCTGAATACTTCTTAATTGTAGCTCCTAATCCTAAAAAATACCCCTGCTCATCACTTCGGGTATCATTTACAGCACGGGAAGTTATATTCGGATGAAAAACAGATTCCCCTATGCGCTCATTAATTTCATGAAGCACAATTCCATTCGTCACACCTAAATCCGTAAATAAGGCCATCTTTTTTAGTTGATATTTATACCTTAATGCAGCATTAATTTTGCAATAGTTATACCCCATATGTATAGTGGCCGCATCGAAATTATCGTCATAATGCCCGCTTATTTTATAGGAGGAATAAATGAGTTCTGTATTAATAGAAATTTTTCTTAGACTTCTTGGTAGAGTAAAATCACAGAACACACCCCCGGAAAAAGTATTGGAATATCCAAATTTTACGTCCTTGAGGTAGAAATAATCACTGACGACTTTTACATATGTATTTGCAAACCCAATCAACGCACCTAACTCTGGTGGGTTTTTCTCATGTTTTTTCCGGAACTGAATTGGTTCTTTGGTGCAGTTGTAATAACTAAGAAATAAATTTTCCAAATCGCTTTTTCGATAAATAAGATGGGTCAGCTTTTCCTGTATTCCGGGACAGTCATGCAAATATTGGCTAAGCTGACCAATAAATGTCCGGTTTTCAATGATTCCTCCTCCTTTCTCCTGGAGTTTATGATATCGCTTAAACTTCAGGAGTGTAATGAAATCACCTTCCCGGATATAAAACTGATCGATACCATTTTTATCTTTTAAATAAAACAAACTTTTTTCTCCATTAATGAGCGTCTGCAAAAATACCGGTTCTTTTTCCGTTATTAACTCATACGTATATGGTCCATTATCTATCGTATTCAAATGACTCTCCCTTTCAACTATAGCGCCCTCATATATTTCATCGAGGACAACAAAGCTTTTAATTTCCGATGGAGAATACGTTATTTCAACACCCTTTGGATCTGACGCAAAAAATATCTTGGAAGGATTTTTCTCCCAATTTCTATAGTCTATAAACCCTCTGACCGTATCATTCTTCAGATTAATTATATACCCGGGAAGATAATTATGCTGGCAATATAATTTACAAGGCATTCCTAATCCTGAAATACCAAAAAATAAAATAATAATAATAATATTTTTCATATTAATAATGTTTGGTAATAATATTTGAGTAACAATCTTCATTAAAGTCTCATGTTGCTATTTACATTAATCTTAGCTTTTAATACCCTAAATTTTTTCAAAATAGTATTAATCGTAGCAATGTCTGTACTTACACCTTCTCCCACGGATGAAACGCATTCTTCACATTCCTCAACGGCGCCCTCAACTCCGGAAAATGTCGCACAAGCACATCTTTCATCGTTGTATTCTGTACCCAATCCATTCCTGGTTTGGTATAGATCAAAGGCTTGAAATCGGAGGATAAAAAGCGGTCACTCTTTAATCTACGTGAGGCCATCAGAATGAATATCCGGAATGCCGTATCACTGAATCCAAAGCCTTTCGGAAGAGGCTCGCTCAGCATGCCCACCTGGAGATCGACTTTTTCAATATCTCCGCCATAGATATCGCTGATCTCTTTGGCCAATTCTTTATTCCCACCGGTAAGATGTTCAAAATCTTTAGCAGGCTTCATATGAATCAGACGACGGAATTTGTTGTAACGCGGCACTCCACGTTCACGGTCACGAAGTATATCTACCGTAGCCATATCGAGATGCTTTCCATCAGGCGTCGTGACATCACGAAGGAAGTTGGGAAAATTATGAATCGTGATCGCTCCCGGATATGTGATGCCAAAAGAATAAAACAGATCCTGGAATGAAAGACCTTTCTCCATCGGCTTACGGGCACGCTCGAAGATCACATCATTCATCTCAGCAGTATAATTATACTGACCTGTTTTCAAATTATAAAATGGAATATTGTCAGGAAGTAATGTATGCAATCTGTATACAGAAACAAATTCTTCTGTCAGCGTAAAAGGTGCACCATGATGCTCCGTCGGCGATCCCGGAATACCACTCATCACTTCACCATCCCCCACTCTGCCCCACATCTTGTACAATTTTTCACCAAGCAATCCCCACCAATTGGCATTCATGGCTATCTGCAATGCAGGATGCGGAAGGATGGCAGGTGTCCACTCCACAGTATGTATTTTGGCCATGAGTGCACAACTGACCAATCGTGCTGTGTCAAACAATTCATCACTGGTCCATTCCGGAAATTCACTTTTAAGATGATCACAAATCGCGTTATGTTCAAGTGCAAACAATGTATGCAGCAGCTCAAGACCCATCCACCAGTTGTCCGTAAATCCCGATATCGGAATGCCCCGGTAATCACGCGGAAGAAAATGTTCGGTGCCATCAGCCTCAACAAATAATTTTCCATCGATAGCCTTACCTCTCAACAATGCAGTCTGCGCTTCTGATGATCCGTAAATCTGCGAGCCATCCCACCAATGCGTGTTTTTATTTTTATATGCAGGAAATTTGCGATCCACCTCATTCAGTGGTGTGTCCGCAAGGGTCCGATGGATCTTCATTTTATCTTCTGACCACGTATCGCCGGGAGCAAGTGGAACTTCAATACTTTCTTCGCTTTCATAATGGCCAAACCAATCATGCACCATAAACTGTATCCACGGTGCGGCAAGGAGATTGACAATTGTAGCCGGTTTGAATTCAGTGCGCTTCATGAGCTTTTCACTGATGAGTCTCGGATTTGGTGTTAATAACTCTTCATCGGTCGGTGCAGCCGTGTGTTCACGTGGCATATTTCGGCCTAGCCGCATCCCGGAACATCCCATCAGCGGCTGATTGATGTCATTGTATTTGCCGTCAGAGTTCCGAATGGAATAAAATTTCGAATCTGTAAAAGGGCATGTCTTCGGATCACCCTGGTATTCCGGGGATGGATAGGTGTCATAAAGATTTTTCGACCTCAATTCATGTCTGAAGGAAAGCAGATTGAGTATGCCGATCCACTTAGGCAGTTTGTGCCAGGCTACAAAACGGTTGACACTTTTGAAAAAACCAACCTGGGCGCGTTGAGAGAGGGAAAGCTTCATGGGGAATGGTTAATTATTGATGGTAAATGGTAAATGGGTGTTCGGTAAGCAGTATTCAGTAATCTGTAAGTCCGACACGAAATTATCAAATAATAATATCCCGGGTGGTCAAAATACATAAAGAAAAAAGCTCCATAGGAGCGTCATCTCTGTAACACATGTGTACATAAAACCTCTTGAGCTCCATAGGAGCGCCATATCTGTTCCATCTGTGTACGAAAACTCTTCAAGTTCCATTGCAGCATCTAAAGGACTACTTTATTCGTTATTCGTTAATTCTTATAGTCCACCTCTTCAGGAGGCAGGGGGTCCCCTCACTCCTTATTCCTTCACAAATCTCGCCGGCTGACTCTTTCCATTCGCATTGTCAATAAATAAAAAATACAAACCGGACGGAATCGAATTCAACATCAGCACTTCGTGATTGTCCCCTTGTCTTGTATGCACTGATTTATGTTGAACAATATTTCCCAAAAGATCAGTTACATAAAGTTCGGAAACACATGGTTCATCTGCTGTATACTCTACATTCAGATCATGATGAGTTGGTGAAGGATAACATCGTGCAATTTCCAATCTCTTTTTATCTAAAACAACTATTGAAGTAGTCGGATTAATAGCTGTCCCTTCTGCAAAAACTGTAAAATGAACAGGAACATAATTGTGCGAAGTGCCCGTCGGAAAGACCCTGATGTAATAACTTTTGTAAGGATCAAGTCCGTATAAATTCATCACAATTGTAGAATCCTTTTCTCCATTAATATCAACTTCATCTTCGAGACATGATAACGATGTAATATCCCCACATGATCCTTCAAATGCCTGAACATGTAAGTGATCAAATGAGTACGTGTCCGAAGAAGGATATGTAAATTGTATAGTAATGGTAGCATTACCGCCATCTTCATCCGTCACCAATCGATACCAAACATCATACACATCATCCTGAGTGCCTTCGGCATAAGGAAAGCATGCCGGTATACCAGAGTTTGTAGCACCTGCTGTCGTCTGAGGTCCCGGATCAGAGAAAAACCCAAGTGCATTGGTGATATATGTCGCTTCATCACAATCATCATTCGCCGGAGGCAATGGCGGCACTGAAAGACAAAGTGAAAATGATGAGTTCGTTGCTTTACCCAATGAAT
Source organism: Saprospiraceae bacterium (assembly GCA_040003045.1). GTDB lineage: Bacteria > Bacteroidota > Bacteroidia > Chitinophagales > Saprospiraceae > Opimibacter. The sequence goes on from JBDUDG010000016.1 coordinate 4,548, forward strand.
ATACCTGTATCCAATACGTTTCTCCTGGAATTAAATTTGAAATCTCATCGAAGTTGGGAGAAATAAAACATTGTTTCCAAATCAGGTTATTGCAATCACCCTCGAAGATCTGCATTCCCACTGCATCACCAGATGTAACATCCAGGCTGAATAAGACTGCCTTGTACTGATCAGGTGCGACAAACTGAAACCACACATCATCATCCGTTGACCCCGAGCACGAAGAAATATCAGAAGATCCTGCGAAAATTGTATTGGCAGATAACGAAACACAATTTCCATTTGCAGGAATCGGTGGGAATGATAATGCCTGTTCACAAAGATCATTTGTCAATGATTGAGGTACACTGATCTCTACTTTGAAAAATGAAAATTCGTAAGCCGTCTTGTTGTAGACCCGGAGGAAATAAGTCGCACCTTCTTCAAGATTTTTGAGTGCATCTGTTTTATTGAAAATCCCATAACAACCTATGTAAGTAAGATTATCACAATCGCCTTGCAACAATTCAAAAGCAAGATCTTCATCATCATTGTATCTGAACAATAATCTATCCTGTCCACTCGGAACTACAAAGCTTAACCATACTTCATCGCTCGCATCGCCCTGACAAGCAGATGGCCGCGAAATTGTACCTGCCAATGTTGTTCCTTCCACACTAACCCATTGGCCATTCACCGGAATATCTGGAAATGCAAATGCACCTTCACATTCATCATTCGCAGGTGGATCAGGAGCAACTCTAATGCAAATTGTAAAGAGGCCTTCTTTATTTACACCAATTGTATGTGCCCTTACAAAATACGTTGCACCTTCATCAAGGACATTGAATATTGCCGGCTTTTCTTCCTGACAACCAATAAAGCTCAAATGATCACAATCACCTTTATAAATTGTAACACCAACAGAAGTTTCAGATGATAGTGGAGTTGTTTCTACAATTACTGCACTGTATTCGGATGGAACTACAAAGCTAAACCATACATCATCATCAAATACAGAAGTACATGCATCACTCAGATCGCCGGTTGCCGAGGATGTATTCGCTGTCATATTTGCACATGTGCCATCTGTTGGAATTTCCGGAAATGCGATCGCCTGATCACACACATCATTTGTTGGAGGCGTAGGAGGAATTTTTAAACACAATTCATATTCGTACTGCGTGGCATCATTGGTATATGTTCGGAGAAGATAAGTTTGTCCTGCTACAAGGTTACTTATTCGCAGAGATTCAGTCTTGTAATCATCAAGACAATGAATTGAAACCAGCGTATCACAATAGTTTTCAAATATTTCAAGGCCTTCATTTTTATTTTTTCCGGAGGTAATAAATCCGGCAATTATTTCTGTAGCGTCTGATGGCATAACAAACGAATACCAAAGATCATTTTCAGGCTGATCACAGGCAAAAGATCCTGAACTCGTAGCCCACGTTGTATTGACAGAAACTGATGCGCAATTGCCATTGTCAGGAATAAAAGGAAATGACATAGCTCCAAAACAATCATCATTTACAGGAGCAGCCGGAGGAGTTTTCAGGCAAACTGTAAAATCAGAATGCACACCAAGATCAGCTGTATACACTTCAAGTAAATAAGTGAACCCCTCTCCAAGTCCTATGAACTCACCGGTTTCTTTGTAAGGAAATTCGGAGCACTGGAAGCTCGCGTGTGAACCGCATCCATCATACAAACAAACGATGTGTTGTGTATTACCACTATTCGTTTTGATCTCATAAAGCAATCTGCTGACTCCATCAGGAACAACAAATGAATACCATAAGTCATCATCATTGTAACCGGGCAATGGCGCATCTAAAGAACCTGTAGCCCCTTCTGTATTGACATCGACTGAAGCACATGTCCCATCAATTGGTATTTCAGGAAATGCAATCGCTCCATCACACTGATCATTCACTTTTGTAGAAATCGTCGGTGTCACAGCAACACACAAGCCACCGATATTGCCGGTTATTTTCCCATCCTTATCCCATAACCGCAGATAATAAGTCCCGGGAGCCAAATCATAATCAATGATGGCAGGCATTAGATTGGAACCTCCAGCATCATCATTGCATGTGACTTCATCAATCTGGTTGCAATCACTTATTTTCTTATACAAAGCCATTGCTGCATCAGTGATGGCATGTGCGCCAGTTCCTGCAGAAGTTTTTACAACAATATCTGCCTGATAAGTTAGCACAAATTTGTACCAAACATCACCTGTTGTGTACGATCCACAACCAGGATCAGTTGCAATACTTGTAGCACTTGCAAAAGCCCAGGACAACGGATGATCTGGATTGCAATCAGTCGCCTGATCAACAGGAGTGACAGCAATCGCACCACATGGATCATCATTGGCAGGTGGTGTAAAAGAACTGATGCAAATATCATATTGTGCAGAAGTGCCTATACCTGCGGTGAATGTTCGAATATAATATATCTGGCCTGCAGTCAGCGTTGGAAATATCCCTTCACTCTGATTGAAACAGGCTACCGGAAATTGATTGTCACATGTACCCCGATACAAACGAATAGGTTGCCTTGAAGGAACACCATTTGATAAAATCTGAAAACCAAGATGTGTAGTGCCAAAAGGAACCACGAAGCTGTACCAAACATCATCGTCTGCTACTCCATTACATACATTTTCAGGAGCACCTGTTGCTCCTTCTGTATTGACAGAAACTGAAGCACAATTGCCATTCACAGGAATGACTGGAAATGGAATTGCTGTGAGGCATATATCATTGGGAGAAGTTGAAATAGTTGGCACAGAAGCTACACATATGCCGCTGATATTGCCCGTGGTTTTGTCCGCATAATCCCAGAAACGGATATAATAATCACCGATAGGCATCGCTATTTCCTTAATCTGTGGAGAGTTATTCGGTCCTGCATCATCATCGCATGCGATCCAAAAAAATGTTCCATCACATGCATCAGCTTTGTACAAAGCCATAGCACCATCTAAAATAGCGGTCGGTCCCGTTCCTTCTAAAGTTGTAATCAAAATATCAGAAGCCTCAGTCAATGTAAATTTAAACCACACATCACCTGTAGAATAACTTGCACATCCGGGATCATCAATATTTGGTGTTGCTGTGGCATTGCTCCAATATTGTGGATTGTCAGGAATGCAGGTGGTGTCACTGACCGGTATTAAAACTATTGCGCCGCAAGGATCATCGTTAGCGATTTGAAAAACGCTCGTTGCGTGAGCTGCTACACAAATACCACCTATGTTGCCTGAAGTGCGATCATCCTGGTCCCAAAAGCGTATAAAATAATGGCCCGGCAATTCAGCATTCACATCGAGCTGTGGCATTAATTCCGTTCCCTGATCATTGATGCAATAAATTTCAGTGATCGATTGATCACAATCATCGCCGATGTACACGGAGAAAGCACCATCCGTAATTCCATTCGTACCGCTTCCTGCGGTGGTGGTGATAAATAAATCCGATGTATCCAATAGCTGAAAAGAAAACCAGATATCACCGGTCTCATAGCTTCCGCATGAAGGCCTTTCTAAGCCAGGTGTTGCAGATGCATTTGTCCAGCTTATAGTTGTACCTGCTGCGCATGAAACATCATCTGCTACCTGTAAAGGTTGTGCGGTACATGGCTCGTCATTTGCGACGCCTGATGGTGCAGGAACAGCAGAGATACAAATCCCTCCAATGTCTCCTGAAGTATTGTCATTATAATCCCAGAATCTTATATAATAAACACCTGCTGCCTGTGCATTTAATTTCAATTCCGGCATTGAGCCCGGACCGCTGTCATCATCGCAGGCTAACTGGAAAAAAGACCCATCGCAATTGTTTGTATTATAATAAAGTGCTATTGCTCCATCGGTGATTGCATTTTGACCTGTGCCTTCTGTGGAAGTAATGAAGATGTCAGAAATCTGTGTCAGTGTAAATCTGAACCAAATGTCTCCTGTGGAATAGTCTGCGCAGCCTGGGTTGGCAAAATTTTGTGAGTCTGTGGCGTCGGTCCAGTTGTAAGGATTGGAGGGTGTGCATTGGATTCCATTTTCCACCGTGAGGACTATAGCGCCGCAGGGTTCATCGTTATCGGGTTGGGCGAGGGCTTTTGAAAGTGATATGAAAAAAATTAAAATGAATATAGATGCTTGGAAGATAGAATTGGAATGCATAGCCTCGGTTTTAAATGGTAATTCGGCAGGACACGGGAAAAGGGCAAGGGAATCAACTCCTGAATTAGAAGGGCTAAACAAGATAAAAAATAAGCGTTAAATGAGTGATTCATTTTAAAAACTATGAAAGTGTTCGAGAATGGGCTGAGTTGAGGATGCGGTATAGATTTTCTGTGTTTTAGGAGGAGAAGATGATGTGAATTTGGTACAGTTAGTGGTTGGTTTTGTGAAATATTTGGATTTAAACTACTTGGGTGGAATTTATGAACTTAATAATGACAGGGAGTTTGGGCGGAATTTGCCAAAGAAAAATGATTTTCATTTCGTCGAAATTCGGAAGTAATTATACATTATATATATTTATAATGTATCTCATTTGTTTCGACGAAAAAGGAATTGCCTTTATAGAAAGCTACCAAGTAAATTTTCTTCAAATCCTAAAAACCATTTCGTCGAAATTCGGAATGATGTATATATTGAATATTTCTATAATGTGCTAAAGTCATTTTGCACAAATGATATGAATTGAATGCTACAATTTACATATAATGTTTAATTCCTGATCACCAATTTTCGAACATAGCTCTTATCCTTTCCAGAAACGGCAACCATGTAAAGCCCATCAGGCTGAGGTCTTAAATCAATGACCTCACTACCCATTACTTTATCTTTTTCATAGATAATTTGCCCGGTTGCAGTAAAAATCTTCATGCTAAAAGATTCATCTGTTTTGCCATCATATTCAATATTAACCAAGCCTTTAGTTGGATTGGGATACAACGAAAAGGATGGATCACTTTGTCCCGATTCAACACCAGTCAGTGTAGAAACTGTAAGATAAAATGTATCTGCATCACAGTCATTGCTTGCTATCAACGTAGCAATCCAGGTACCATCAGCATACACGTGAACAGGATCAGATAATGTGCTGGTCGTGCCATCATCAAACAACCACAGATAACTAATGGCATTAATAGATTGATTTAGAAAGAATACTTCAGTCCCATTATACAGATAATATCCCTCCGCATGCACCTCAAGATCCTGATCATTCAGCACCGTATCACTGATGCCTTCACTCATATTGTAATAACTTCCACTGGGCGAAGACTGCAGATTTATGGCCCTGACCATGTAGGTATAAATCCCAGGTGTCACTAAACACGTGTCGGTAAATGAATTGCCTGTGACAACAGATTTATTGAGACGTACGAAATCTAACATCTGATCATTTTTAAAATAAATATTATACCCTATCACAGTATTATCGGAAACTGTCCAGGTGATATCAGCGTCATTTCCATTTTTTGTTGCAACAACATTCGAGACTGGAGCTATTACATCATTCCGCAATGAAGGGTCACCCATTAATGCCATGTGTACTTCCCTCGAACCAAAATTTGAAAAATAAAGACCATTGTTATTTTGAGAAAGACGGATATCATAACCAATATTTTCACCTAGTGCCATATGATGAAATTGCCAATGAGGCCTTCCACTCCAGACATTGGTCAGTGTCTTTCCCTGTGCAAGCGCAGCCCTGAGAAAATTATCCTGTGTATCCCAATCCCCAAAATAACTTCCAAACAACATCGTAAATACACCCTGCAAATGTGAATTGGCAAAATCAGCACTGCTTCCAATACCACCTGCACCCTGGTACCACCCACCACCACATCCATACGACCAGAGATAGCTGCTATCTGCCATGCTCGTGAAATAATCATCGGCCCTGACATTGGTATGACCTACCAGTGGACCGAAATTTTTCCAGCCACTCGCCGCAAATGCCTCTGCACCGAAATACCCAAAGTTGTCGTCTACTACCCCACGATGCACTGCCGTAAAAACTTTCTTACGATAATCATGATCTTTGTTAAGATAATTTCTGAGCAGTTGCAATTCAGAAGAAGCGAAAGCAGGCATGTTATTAAAATCTACCCGGCCCACTTCTAATTCGAGATCGCTTGGAATAAATCCCTGGTCATACTTTCCATCTTCAGGAACATTGTGATTGCGCGGATCGCCTGCAGTGATATCATTGATCGATACGTCTGTCCATACGCCATTCATATCTCCATAAAACACATCCGCAGGATAAGCACCTGTGTGATCACCATGTCCATCGACATTTATTTCTCCGCTGTAGGGAATAGGTACATGACCAAGGATGAATAAGGCCCTGGTAATTGCCGGAGCAAGATTATACGTACCAACAATTAATTTCTTCACATCCGGTACACTCGTTTCTCTTGAGACATCATGTTCTGTAACCCGCCATCCATCACCAACCAGATCTTCTTTAAGCCTGTTGATTTCAAATCGAAGTGAATCTGCAAAAAAACCATCTACGACAAGTATGATCACTCCTCTGTTTTCAATGACAGGAACTTCAATACCTGCATTTATATAACCGTATCCAGTGTATGTTGCGGCTTGTCTTAATATATAATATTCATATGAAACCCCTTTCACCACCATCGAGTCCACAAATGTTGTATCTGTTCCTGCAAGACTTCCAATTACTGCTCCCCATGCAGATCCTGCTTTCAGCTTGCGATACACGTAGTGTTTTGTTGCTCCTGCGTTAGGTGTCCATGTCAGTGTAATTCGTGGAGGTGATGCCTGAACGATTGCACTTAGTTCTACGCTTGCATCCTGACAAGATTGAGCAGACAGAGAAAGAGGAAGCAGGATAAGTATAAAAAGGAATCCGATGATTGCTTTCCTAAGGGATATGTTTGTGTTCATATAGATGATTATAACATAATTCTAATGGTTCAAAAATCAATGGTTGGCGTTCAAAAGATAAAACTAACCGGAATGAAAATCCTGATTATTTTATCCAAAGATACGTTTATAAATTGCTCGCTTTCAAATACATACAAAGGAAAAATCTTCCGAATTTCGAAGAAATGAATTTTACCATTTCATCGCGTAAATTAAATTCCATAATCTTCATCTGGCATTGTAAAATAACAAATTATTGCATGCCAATAAATGTTATAATTCTGTCAATTGAAAGCCCCAATGAAATGGCTATTTTTGTACAGAGAAAGCCCACAATATGAAATTTGATCATTACTCCTTGCGACTGTTTGAGGCCAATGATGCAGATGCCTTTTTCCATTTGATCGATCGAAACAGGTCGCGGCTTGAAGATTTCTTTTCGGGCACCGTGGCTCGAACCAGGACACTTGAAGATACCCGAACTTACACAGCTGAAATAATTAATCGTATTACATCCAAAACCTATTTCCCATATTTTTTGGTTGATAATCATACACAAGATTTTATGGGATTTTTTGATGTAAAAAATATCGACTGGAACATACCAAAAGGAGAACTCGGTTTCTTTATAGATGCAGCATATGAAAACAAGGGCATTGCTTTCATAGCCTTTTATCACCTGGTCCAAAATCTGATAGTGGAACAAGGATTCAACAAATTATTCCTAAGAACACATCCTACAAATCATGCGGCCATTGCCCTTGCTGAGAAAACAGGATTTGTAAAAGAAGGCCAATTAAGGAATGATTATAGAACTATAAAAGGCGATCTGGTGGATCTTGCGTACTACGGGCTGAAGCGAGAAGAATTTCGTAATCTCTAATTAAATACTGCTTACCATAACACCATCATAACGACTTCATAACAAGATCACCTGCACATATGGACTATTCTTGCACCAGAAAAATAAAATGCCGTTATGAAATCTATATTTCTTCTGATTATAACCTTGCTATTATTCACTTCATGTGCCAGACACAATGAAACATCACCTGCATTCTCAGTTTTAAAGGAAAAAGCACATCGATCCGAAATTACGCTTGTTGGTCTGCCCAAAATGAATATGCCATATTCAGAGAATTTATTTGTCTCTCCTATTTTCTTTCCTCCATTAGATCCTTCCTTCCAGGTAAGTCAATATATACGCAGGATATTCCAGGATAAGGATGGAAATATTTGGTTTGGCACACAGGACGATGGAGTCTGCCGTTACAAACCTTCGACTAATATTGCCGGGCCTAAATCCTTCGTTTATTTTACAACGAAAGATGGACTGGGTGGCAATGCTGTGAGGGGTATTCTGCAAGATCGCAATGGAAATATTTGGTTTGCGACAGACGGTGGAGTATCTCGTTATAAAAAATCCGCAGATGGCACTGTAAGCATTTCCAATTTCACCACGGAGGATGGGCTCAGTGATAATGATGTGTGGAGTATTCTTGAGGACAAAAAAGGGACCATTTGGTTTGGCACAAAGGCAGGCGTATGTCGGTATGACGGTCAGTTTTTTACCCGTTTCCAAATTCCAATTCCGGATGCTACATCAAATACAAGATTTACTCCGAGATTGGTTTGGAGCATTTGTGAAGACAGACAAGGAAACTTATGGTTTGGCACGGATGGTGCAGGTGTCAGCAAATATGACGGCACATCATTTACCCATTATTCTGATCAGGATGGACTTGGCGATAACAATGTACTGTCCATCATGGAAGATAAAACTGGTAAACTTTGGTTTGGCACATGGGGTGGAGGTTTAAGTTGTTACAATCCTTCATCTACAATTAATGGTTCCAGATCATTTACAACATTCACCACAAAACAAGGACTTAGCATTAATGACATATGGTCATTGTATGAAGATCATTCCGGGAACATCTGGTCAGGTACTTTAGGAGGAGGTGCATGTCGCTTTAATCCAAACATTTCAAAACCCGATAAAAACGTTTTCACTATTTTCAATAAACAAGATGGATTGTCCAATCTCCATGTGCAAAGTATGTTAGAAGACCAATCTGGTCAGCTTTGGTTTGGCACATCAGGCGGCCTCTTTCGTTTTGATGGAAATACATTCAGCAATTTCACTAAAGAAGGATGTTGATTTGTAGGAAATCATTTTTGTACAATTGAAACGGATGCAAATTTCAAACCCTTTGATTCAATCTGTACCTGTATTGCTCCCGTTTTCATTCCACTCTCCACAATTACCATTGCCTTCCCATAAAATAAATGAATTCGATCTGCCTGAAAAGATTCTGTGGATTGCGGATTCCCATTACCTACTCCTGCGATACTTCCATCACCACTCAATCTGATTTCAATAAGATTATTAGCTAACGGACAAACATTTCCATTTTTATCAAGAGCCTCTATGGTCAAATAAGACAGATCCATTCCACCTGCATCAATGGTATCTCGGTCAGGAATCAATCTTAACTGCATTGGTTCGCCCGCGGTGATCATCACCGCCCCTCCTATTTTCTCACCTTCCTTATATGCAACTGCTTTTAATTCACCGGGCTCATAGGTTACATCATTCCACATTAATCTGAATCGCTCTTTTGAATTTTTGGAATCCGGAGTTTTACATTTCACGCCCAATGATTTTCCATTTAAAAAAAGTTCAGCACAATCTCCATTCGTGTAAACAAAAACCGGTATTTGCTTTCCTTCCATACCGGGCCAATTCCAATGTGGTAATATGTGGACAGTAAGTTCATCTGGTTTCCAATAACTTTTATACAGGAAATACCGGTCTTTCGGAAAACCAACGAGATCCATGATTCCAAAATAGGAGCTTACTGAAGCGTTCGCATCAGTCATGCCTAATTTTTTCACAGCATTATTTTCAAAAGGAGTAGGTTCACCCAGGTAATCAAAACCTGTCCATACAAATTCACCGGCAATATAATTTTCTTCCTGCTGCCACATAAAATCATCATCGGATATTTCCGCCCAGTCCGGTGCATTGAGGTCATATGAACTCACCTGCATAGATTTCGTAAAATCGGTCTTCTTTTCAGGCAATGGCCATTCATAAAACCCTCGAGTGCTGACCGTTGAAGCAGACTCTGAAATGATCACGGCTTTGTTTGGCTCAAGCTGACGAGCCAGATCATAACGTCGTCCATAATTCCAGCTGTGCACATCGTAATAATCAAAATGCCGTAGACTTGCACTGTTTCGACTATCACATACAAGTGTCACCGACCGGGTGACGTCATAACGTTTTACATTATTGACCATTGTACGGAGCTTATCAAAGCCTCCATTGATATTCCATTGTACATCACCTATTTCATTCCCGACACTCCATAAAAAAATACAGGGATGATTTCGATCACGCATTACCCAATTTTTTACATTGCGATCAGAAAATTCCTGGAAATCCGTTTCCGGAAGAATATCAGCTTTCTGATCATACTTATCAAAAATTTCATCCAGCACCAGGATCCCCATTTTATCACAGAGCTCGAGTAATTCGGGAGCCGGAACATTATGACTTGTCCGAATAGCATTGCAGCCCATTTCCTGCAGCAATTGAAGTTGTCGTTCTATCGTACGCGGATAAAATGCCATACCAAGAGGACCCTGATCGGCGTGAAGACATACACCTTTTAACTGAACACGATGATCATTAAGATAAAATCCATCATCCGCCGTAAATCGCATTGAGCGAATACCAAAATCTGTACGGATGGAATCCAATATTTTATTCCCATTTTTTACAATGGTTTGCAATGAATACATAACCCCATTGTAAACTTCCCATTTTTCAGGATTAGAAAGTGTAATATTAAATTCAAAATCTTTAGTTGCTCCGGCTGCTAATTTTCCATTTACTTCCTTTTTATAAATTTCTTTACCATGCGGACTGATGATGATTTGCTGAATAGTTATTTCATCTGCTGCATTTTGAGATTGATTTGTTATAGTTGAAATGGTATTTACACTGGCATAATTTGGTTTTATTATTGGCGTGGTAATATGTGTACCCCAAATGGAAATATGGACAGGATCTACCAGGATCATTTGCACTTTTCGATAAATACCTCCTCCAGGGTACCATCTGCTGTCATGTGATCGGGTATCTGCATGAACAGCAAGAACATTCCCTCCTTTTAAATTCACCAACTCTGTGATATCGAGGAAAAAAGAATTGTACCCATAATCCCATTTACCTGCCAACTGTCCGTTGACATAAATAGTTGGGAATGCCATGACACCATCGAAAACCAGATATATTCTCTTGCCTCCTGCACCTTGAGGCAAATCAATTTTGCATCTATACCAACCCTCCCCCTTCCAAGGAAGTTTGGCTGTATTTCCATCGCCGTTGATATCGAAGGGTCCTGCTATTGCCCAGTCATGCGGAATAGTTACCGATTGCCATTTGGAGTCGTCGAAATCTTGCCTGTACGCATTTGGGTTTTCTCCCAAAGTGAATTTCCAATTGGTTTGAAGAGTGATGATTTCCCGGGTTTGGGAACAGCAATTTGCGACGAGAGAAGCAAAGAAAAGAAAAATAAAAGCTCGAAAATATTTGACTGCGTACATTGATCCTACAATAAAATGATGAATGATAATGACTTTAAGGTAGGAAAATTTTATAGACTATACTTTCCTCTCGGAGAACCACAGATTTAACCAGATTAAAGGATTAGTAAGATCAGGATGCAATTAAACCCAGATTAAATCCGATTGAGGAATTTGTAAGAATATGATTTTTTTCATCTCTAATATCATCGCGTAGGTTTGAATTTTGAATTGATAAATCTTCTGAATTGCAGACTTTTGCATCCGAAGTTTATCAGGAGGCCTATTTCAAGATTGAATTTCCTACCCCGGCATACTTGGCCTCACTTCAATCTTACTTGGTAAAGTTCTTGGATTCAGCTTCAGCAAATCAACCACCATATCGCCGATGTCTTCTGGTTGAATTTTCCAGCCATCATTATCATCCGGGATGTGTCCATTGAAATACGTTGCTACTGAACCTGGCATAATAGTCGTCACTTTAATTCCATATTTTCTTAGATCGAGCATGATGGCCTGTGTAAAACCTACCAGACCGAATTTACTGGCATTGTATGCAGCACCATTTGCAAAGAAATTAATACCTGCGAGACTGGCCATCGTGATGATATATCCTTTCGACACTTTGAGGGCTTCGACAGTCGCCTTTACTGTATTGAATACACCCGTAAGATTTGTATCCATCACTTCATTCCAATTCTCCACCGACATGGATTCAATGGATTCAAAATGCCCTACTCCTGCATTTGCAATGACGACATCAATCTGCTGCCATCGCTTCATGATTTGCTCTGCACACAAAACCTGAGCACTAAAATCGCGGACATCGCACATCACACCCATCGCATCAGAAGCTCCAAGAGAAATAAGCTTTTGTGCTGCAGAATCAGCTTCAGCTTTATTGCGACCAGTGATTGCAATACGCATTCCTTCTGCAGCCATGCGCTCTGCTATCCCTAGTCCAATTCCTTTCGTTCCCCCGGTGATGAGGGCCGTTTTATTTTGTAATGAATTCATTAAAGTTCTATTTTAGTTTAGATCAGTAACTAATGTAAAATTTGCGAATTAGTTGTAAATAAAATGCATTGATTCCACTTTCTTATTTTGTGCCAAGATGATCCTCAATTCCTATCAGCTTTTTCTAAGTGTTCTTTCCATCAGCATACTCCATGCCCTTCTGCCGAATCATTGGCTGCCTGTCGTGGCGATTTCAAGGCAATTAGGCTGGACAGGTCAAAAAACAGCGGGGGTCACCATGCTTGCGGCTTTCGCACATTCGTTGAGCACGGTGATTATCGGGATCCTGCTTGCGCTTGGAGGAATGACGCTTGATCATCTTCTACCCTATTTCAGGCTGATCGCAGCCGGCATTCTGATTTTGCTCGGCATCATGTTTGTCTGGAGACATCAGCACCATATGCATTTTCATTTGCGTGAACTTAAAGTAGAGGCTCACCCGAAGATGATTTATATCATTGGTTCTTTGATGCTGGCAATGTTCCTATCCCCTTGTCTTGAAGTGGGCGCGCTTTTTCTGATGGCAGGTACTGAAGGAATGAAAATGACTTTTGTGCTGGCAGGAATTTATACGGTCACCTCGGCTCTGGGAATGACGTTATTTGCCTGGCTGGCGATGCAGGGATTAAAGCGATTTGACTGGCATAAGCTGGAACACAGTTCGGGATTGATATCAGGCATCATTTTGATTCTTACGGGATTGATGTTTCTGATAGTGCATTGAGGAAATTATCAGGCATTTTTATTAGCGGTGATTATTGGATGAAATGTTAAAGTTGAAGAAAACTTAAAAATAATGGGGTATTAGTGGTCATGTTTGGAGGGGCTTAAGACACTAGTATAAGAAAAAGTACCGTGGCATTTAGGCTAAATGCAATTCTATCAAACGGTGTCTGATTAGTTGATAACAATTCAAAATTTACGATTATGGCATTTTCTAAAGCACGACTTTATAGCCGTCGGTCCCGGATCACTGCATTATTATTTCGGGTTTTTGGGCATCCTGCGCGCCTTGACATTCTGGAGCAGCTAGCTGATGGAGGGCCAGTCCCTGTCGAAAAGCTTGCCAAAAATCATCCAATTTCCCTGGCAACCTTATCGAGACACCTGGGATCATTAAGAGGCCCAGATTTTGTCAAATACCTTGAGGACCACCCTCATATTCTGTATTCCATAGAAAAGAAAAATATTCTTAGGGCAAGGAAATATATAAATGCATTTTTTGACCGGTTGGAAGAATTGATGGCTAAGCGGGAGAGAAATGAATCATATAAAAATCAAGGTTGAAAGAGGGGATATAATTTCTGGCTGCAATACTTGGTCGGGTCTGGCACTATAAAATACAATTTAGCGGATCAATTCATCTTCGAGCTGCCTTTCGTCTCTCAACAATTGCCCTAATTGATCTGCATTTAACATAATTGCAATTTGGGTCACAATCCTTTCTATGCCGGAGGAAGGAATTTTCATTTGCATTTAGCCTAAATGCAATTAATGATAACTTATTTTACCTTTTCGCCAAAACTTCGAATGATACGCATTTAGCCTAAATGCAAATAACATTTTACCTTATAACTAACTGATAGTCAGCTAGATTACAACCGTTTCTAATGCCTTTTCATTTTTGTATTCCCTCCTACTTTCCAAATATTCGTCCATTCCTTCCATACCCACATCTTCCTAAACCTCCTAACCCCTTTTTACGTTCTATTGTCACTCCCTCCGACTATTATACCCGTCAACAATCCCATTTCATATGATTTCTCATAGATTAATCGCTGTTTTGCCTGCTTTCTTCCTGCTTCTCGCAGCATCAAAATGCCAGACAAATGAATCCGAAAAAGCCATCTCTAAAATTGGATTCAATTACGCATCCGTCGATCAGAAAGGCCTGATCAATAGCGAAACGTCTATTGATTACGAATTCTGCATCCCACTCAATGATGCCATGCTCGCCCAGGTCAAAGCCATCGAGCCTGATGTCGAAACGCCTCGAATGGCAAAAGGACGCATCGCATGCTCCGAAACCGAACAACTCTGTATAGTCACGACACACGGTCCAAAATGGAAGGAAAAATTATATGCAATTGCGATACTTCCATTTGTTCAACGCATTATCCAGACGAACTACGAATAATCACAATTAAATATTACATTCATCGGACAAACACATCCCCGATGAAAAAATATTTCAACTTTGCCTTTATCCTTAAATTGGTGGTCGCAGTGATCCTGCTGCAGACCCTCTACTTTAAATTTACCGGAGCCGAAGAAAGTAAATATATTTTCTCCACAATCGGAATGGAACCCTGGGGAAGAATTGGCTCAGGTATTGTTGAATTATTTGCCGCTATTCTTATCCTTATCCCTCGTACGTCATGGCTTGGTGCAATGTTAGCATTAGGGACAGTAACCGGTGCAATATTTTTTCACCTCACGAAACTAGGCATCGTCGTCATGGATGATGGAGGCTTATTATTTATCCTGGCTTGCGTCGTGTTTTTATTCAGTATGATTATTGTCTGGATAGAAAGACAAAAGATCCCTGTAGTGAATAAATTGTTCGCGAATGAAAGCGTCAGATGATCTTGTAAATCTCCTGTATCCCTTTCAACTCTTTTTCAAAATCTATTTTAAGATCGATTAGTTTCCCTTTGCGGATATCCATCACCCATCCATGCACAATAGGAAATCCCGTGCGCCCAAATTGCTTTTGCACGGCTGCAGTCTTGATGACATTGATGCACTGCTCTTTGACATTCAGTTCGACAAGTCGGTCAAATCGCTCCTGACCATCATGAATTGCATTTAGCTCATCTCTGTGTATCCTGAATACATCACGGATGTTGCGCAACCACGGATTAAGTATTCCCATATCTTCCTGCGTCATCGCTGCACGAACCCCGCCGCAATTGTAATGACCACACACGATGATGTGCTTTACATATAATTGCTTGACCGCGTAATTGATGACAGACATGACATTGAGATCGATGCTGACCACCAGATTACCAATGTTGCGATGAACAAATACTTCTCCCGGAGCAGCACCCATCATTTCTTCCGCAGTGACGCGGCTGTCACTACAACCGATGTATAAATATTCAGGATACTGATCGTCCGCAAGCTTTTCGAAGAACAAATGATCAGAAGACCGTTTTTCTTCAACCCACTTTTTATTATTCTCAAATATTTTTTCGTAAGAGATCATATAATATCTATCTTGACAAGTTGCAAGGTACTTAGAAGTCTACTATATCGAGGAGGAGTTTAGAAAGTTTAGTTTTTTCGCTTTCAACGCATAGGTTAGAAAGTTTAGTAATAAAATTAAACTAAACCCTCTAAACATTTCTCACGGAACGTGAGATCAAACATTGAGATTTAGAATCTACGAAAATTCACTGGATGATCGTGATATAATACGGCATCGGTGCAGGATCTGAAGCAATAGCCATATTCATAAACTTAATTTCAACATTACCTGCTGTACTGACTCTTGCATATTCTATCATCAGTTGTGACAACGCTTCACCAGGCGAAATTTGTACGGTAGCACCAGGCATTACATTTGGAATAGGGACATTGCAGGTAAATTCAGTGTTGTTGATCATGAACGGTATGTCAATTATAGCGGTATACCGGATGATTCCATTTAGAGCCGTACCTGAAACACCTATTTTAATCGCACCAGTAACTTCAATTGAATTTGCTTTCACAGTACCATTCACATCGAGTGTAGCAGAAGGATTGGTTTTGTTGATTCCTACATTTCCAACGGAATCTATCCGCATTCGCTCGATTGCATTAGTTCCAAACCACAATGGTCTGTTTTCCTGTTGTATGAGATGCGCATAATTATTTGACAGCGATATACCGAGCAATACGCCATCAGATGCAAGTGAATTGCCCTGTCCTGATGTAAGCTGGATTCTTGTACTAGAAGAATTATTGCTGTGTATTTGCAATTGCACGTTTGGTGCTAAGGTGCCAATACCGATAGAAGAACCCTGGTTAAATAAATTTGATGTTGCCACCCATTTGTTTCCATCCCATCGCAATGTCTGTCCGTTAGAAGTACCATTCAGCAATGGGGCCGACCATGCATTACCATCAAATGTGTACAATCCTTTTGGTGTGGGTAAAAGTGGTGTAGCAGGCACATCAGTTTGAAAGACCATCATTCCGATATCGTCGCCATTAAGGGAGAGTTGACTTTTTTGGAGCCCGGTCATTCTTGGAATAAGAAGACCTTTGTTTTGCGAAGAAATGTCCAGTATCGATTTAGAATTTGGACTTGTGGTTCCTATTCCTACCTGGGAAAAGGCGAGTAAAGGGCAGGCTAATAGCCCTAGAATGTAGGCAATGTGCTTCACGGGGGGTATGCAATAAATCTAGTTAATTAAATTCAAAAGCCATGGAGCCTCAGGGGTGTGTTCTTAGTCAATCCTCAGTCTCACAATTCTTTACAAATTCAATAAGCAATATATATATCAATGAATTCCCTTAATTCATTGTCATTAGTTCACATCGAAATAGTAGCCATTTACGGCATACTATTGTCCAAAACTCTTCATGCTGGGTAGTGATTCTTTTTAATCCGGCGCTCTGAATACAGCGTGGAGAGGGGCATGCGACGAAGGTAATAATTTTTGGAAAACGATGTGTCTTAACTTTGGCTTTTAAAAATACATTTCTCAGTTTAAAGTTGTGTATTATCCATGGAAGGAAGATCAGAAGGATCGGGTATTATTTCTCTTTTTAACATCCCATAATCACGCATGGCCATTTGAATTCCATTTCTATCGAATGTTTCTTTAATTCTTTTTCGTAATTCACCAGTCACCTGCCATTGCTTGAGTGCCTGTGTCTCTCCCACAATTTTAATAAGAATAGCTATTTCAGAAAATCCATCGACACGCAGAAATTGTGGCGCCGCCAATATCATTTCCTTCCAGTCCGGATCATTTGCAAGTTTATGTCCAATATCATTTACAATCGTAATGACATGATCAAGATCAGAATTAAATGCAATCGGAATATTAAGATTGACACGCGCGAATGACTTGGAGTAATTGGCGACTTTCTTTATTTCACCGTGTGGTATATGATGTATAGTTCCATCCATATCACGAATCGTAGTGATGCGCAACGTCATGTCTTCCACCTTTCCCGATATCCCGTCAAAATTAACTACATCACCAATCCTGTATTGATTTTCGAGTATGACAAAAAAACCGGAGATGATGTCGCGTACCAGGTATTGGCCACCAAATCCCACAGCGATGCCAAATATTCCTGCACCGGCCAGCATGGGACCTATAGGTACGCCTATCTCCTGAAGGATCATCATGATAAGTACCACCAGTAGTGTATAATTGATGGCCAGCAAGAAAATCCTGATCAGCGTATCCTCCCTCAATTTCTCATCCTGGTCCGAGGGATATCTTTCCCGCTTGATTGCAATTCTCACAGCATTATCAATAAATCGGCGCGCAATGAATTTAAGCGCATATGCACCAATCAGGAATAAAACAATTTTCAACCCATGATCAAGCAGCCATGGATTCAACCTGTAAAAGAATT
>JBDUDG010000017.1:0-22570 GCA_040003045.1 Saprospiraceae bacterium
TTCCTGGTAAAAGAACTTGGTTATTCTGTCACACTGATGGAATATTTTTTGAAGGATGGAAAGACAAGTGGATTTACACAGGCTGAACTCGAAGATCAATTTTGGAAAGGAAAGAATAGTTATTTTATCGCTATACCGAATTAAGTATAAATAAAATGGTCAGCGGGATGCTGATTTAATCCACAAAATGAAATGAAAAAAACAATTGCCCTGGAGCCAATTTTATTTTATGCTTTCCTGGCATTGTTATTAATTCCTGTTTGGTCAATGCATTTTTTTGTTACAGGTGACGGGCCTTGTCATTTGCACAATTCTAAAATTCTGTTGGACTACTGGATGGATCACGGAAAAGATTTCTATGATCCTTTCTATTATTTGAATCATGATTACAATCCGAATTGGCTCTATACGTTGATCACGGTTCCATTGCTTGAAATGTTCAATTCGTTTTGGACCGAGAAAATATTCTTTACACTGTATGTGCTTGGCTTTGGCTTAGGCATTCGTTACCTGATCATCGGGATAAATCCAAAGGCAAGTTTCATTAGCAGTTTGGGTTTGATATTTTGTTTTCATAACCTGGTAATCAAAGGGTTTTTTAATAATTCGCTCAGCTTTGTGATGTGGTTTTGGGTGGCCGGATGGTGGTGGCGAAACAAAGATGATTTTAGAACCAGGACTCTTTTGATCAATGCAATTTTAATTCTGGGACTATATTCGACACATCCATTGGGTTTGATTTTTGGGATGATGATGATAGGATCGATGCTGTTGGGCCTCTGGTATGCTGAACTCAGAGAAAAGGGCGGGAAAGAAAGCCTGAATCTATTTTTTAAAAGGATTAAAGCACTTTTGCTCTCTTCCCTACCTGCTTTGATCTTATTTGCTGAATATATGTCGCGCAGCAATATGACACCCGATACAACGGTGCACAGGGTGAAAGATTCTCTTGATTTTATTTTGCACTTATATTCCCTGGTCAATGTACAGTCCAGTGAAGACGTCTTTGCTTTGTTAGCTTCTGTAAGCTGTATTCTTTTATTTCTAACAGCTATAGTGATCAGGTTGAGACAAAGAAAATGGCAGTCGACGGATGGCTTGCTCTTGTTTTTAATTGCTGCTGTAATCTGTATACTTTTTCCTCCATCGAAAATCGGGGGAGGGTTGGAAATTTCTTATAGAATGGCTATTATCCCTTTCCTGGCGATGCTGTTTTGGTCTGCTACGGCTGATTTTCCA
This sequence comes from Saprospiraceae bacterium, assembly GCA_040003045.1. Taxonomy (GTDB): domain Bacteria; phylum Bacteroidota; class Bacteroidia; order Chitinophagales; family Saprospiraceae; genus Opimibacter. Next base: position 1,240 of record JBDUDG010000017.1, read on the forward strand.
AATTGGATCAAAATTATAACGCAAGTAGCTGCACTAGCTATAGGGATTGGTTTCCTTTCCATCCGATTGCCCATTCAACTTAAGGCATCGGAATATGCGCAGGAAATCTATTCTTGCGATTCACTCATTCAAAACAAATCCACAATATTTGTACTGAATTACGATTGGGAGGGACATACGCCTGACGGTCAATTAATAGCTGACAGGGCTGGTTTATTTTCGCATGTGGATTGTTACCTGGGTACGGATAAATCTTTAATCATTTCTGACAACTATGAAGCGCACTTTTATTACTTCCCTGTGATCGTTCGATGGCAAACTAATATGTATAGTCAGACAGATAAGGAAGGGATTAATTTTGACAACCGGCCTCCACGTGCAGATATCGTAAATTATAAAAAGCGGACAGGAGAAGATATTGATTACGTGCTGATGCTGGGTTACAGGGATGAATACAAAGACAATCCGTATACGGCAGAAATATTTACCCAATTGGATAGTGATTTTAGTAAAGTGTATACTTCTCAGTTTGGTCGGGCTGTGCTTTACAAATCAAAAAAATAACCAAAAACATAATTAAGCACACCAGGATCACTTCAGCGATTCCTTTATCACTAATATTTCTTTGTCACAAGTAATATATTCCGGCAGTTGTTGCTTATCATGAATATAATCAAATGCAGCCAATTTATAACCAGCCTCCTGAAGTGAATCCACTATATTTTCAGGAGGATAAAAGTGAAGGGCCAATACATCATTATAAAACATCAGGTCAATATTTTCATATGCCCTGCAATTAATGATCACATGATCCTTAATTGCTTCCTTATCCAACCTCTTATAAATTGATGTATTATAGATTTTATTATTCCTTTCCTGATTGGAAATATCCCTGGCTTGTATAATTTCCAATGGTTTCAGCGAAATATAGCTCAATCCTAAAGTCAAAATACAAAACATCCATTTCCGAACGTCGAGGGCCAGTTTGAGATGATTAAAAATGAATTCGAGAGATTTATAAAATCCGCATGCAGAAATAATAAGCACTAATGCAGACACCGGGTACACAAATGCCGGCATTTTGGTAGCCACAAATAGTGAAAAAAATAAAAAGATAACTGCGATCATTGATAAAAATGCAACTGAAATATTTCGATTTGCAATTTTAGATTTCAAAACCAACACCAAACCAATTCCAAAAAAAATCAGCAACACATAATTATATGCGTTTGGCAGAAAGGCTATATGCGACCATGCATTTCCAGGGTGACCAAGATCTTCGCTGATATGCCTCTTGTTGTCTTCAAATGCTATAGCACTTTCAACAGGAAACGCATGATGTATGTAAATCTGCCACGGGATAAATACAATACAAGTCACCACCACTGCTGCTCCAAAATGGATGTATTTGTGGAGGTCATATCGGAATTCTGATGAGAGCAAATACACACCCCATCCGCCAAATATCAACAAACCCACCAGCCACTTATTCAGTATGGCAAATCCTGCAAATAATCCAACCAAAAGAGCCCATTTCATTTTAAAATCCGAATGCACATACCTGGTAAAGGCCCAAAAGCAACAGGTCACATAAAAAACAAAGGCAAGATCATTGTGATCAAGGCTGATCACTCCTGAAGTAAGCTCAAGTGTATAGTGCGCGAAACCTGATAAAAACGCAGTAATAAATGCTACTTGTACATCATTGATCCATTTGCGACTGATATCATAGGTGAGCCAGACCATGATCGTTCCAAGCACCGCAGAAGGAAGACGAAGGGCAAATGTATTTATTCCAAATATTTTCATGGAAATGGCCATTTGCCACAGGAATAGCGGTTGCTTATGCACCCAAATATGCGTGTACGACCAGTCGTAAGGATTAAACGGAAGAATCTGCTTTGCAAAAAGCGTTGGCCTGAATGGCATGTCCATCATGTGTTTTGCAACAAGCGCATGGAACCTTTCATCCCACTCATGCAAATAAGGATCCAGCGATATCATGAGTATCCTCAACAGGAAGGCTGATAATAACAGCAATGCCATTCCAGCTTGACGTTTGTTCCTATAAAAATAAAAATACGAAGCGGCTATGGCTGGCAATGAAACACCAACCAAGGCAGCAAGTGTCTCATATTTGAAGAAGACCATAAATGCGTGAACAACTATTTATTTTTTCTTACTCTTCACCTTCTCAGGCTTCGCACTTACTTGCATGGTCTCGGCCAATTCAAGATCCATCTGGCGCGAATTCATATCGATCTTTTTAATCCGCACGCGGACCGGTTGTCCGATGATGTAGGAATTTCCTGCCCTTGTTCCTGCGGTGAACGGCGCAGTCATATAATATCCACCGGGCATTGATCTGAACTGGATAAGACCTTCTGCACGTGATTCATCCAACTGCACAAAAATCCCGCTTTCAATCACACCAGAAATGACGCCAGCAAATTCCTGTCCTGTCTTATCTTTCAGGAATTCCAACTGCTTGTATTTGATAGACTCTCTTTCCGCAGTGGCAGCTGCCTTTTCCCGCTCTGAAATATGTTTGCATTTCGCTTCAAGATTACTTTTATCCTCACGATATACGCCGTTGAGATTGGCATCAAGGATGCGATGCACCAATACATCAGAATATCTTCTGATCGGAGAAGTAAAATGGGTGTAATATTCGAATGCAAGTCCGTAGTGTCCAATATTATTAGTGGTATAAATTGCCTTCGCCATAGTACGGATAGCCAGTGGCTCAAGCAATCTAAGCTTTTCATCCGTTTTAGCTTCTTCTGCAAGACGATTGAAAGATTTCGATATTTGTTTTGGAGTATCAATCTGCATCATAAATCCAAGCTCCCTTGCGAATTTCTGGAAATCCATTAACCTGTCCGGATCAGGCACATCATGCACACGATAAGGAAAAGGAATCTCTCTTGTCTTGCTCTTCTGCGCCATTAATGTAGCCACTTCGCGATTGGCCAGCAACATAAAATCTTCAATGAGTAAATGAGCTTCCTTGCGCTCCTTTACAAATATTTCTAGCGTCTGTCCCAATTCATCAACTTTAAACTGGAGCTCATCCGTTTCAAATGTAATGGCACCATCCCTGAATCTTTTCTTACGGATGGCCTTTGCTATTTTATTCAGTTTCTTTAATTCTGCAGCAAACGGACCCTCACCTGTTTCCAAAACCACTTGCGCGTCTTCATATGAAAAGCGGTGATCGGAATAAATAACCGTGCGTCCAAACCATTTTGAAACGACATGATTATCCTGATCAATTTCGAACACGGCTGCATAACATAAACTTTCTTCCATCGGTCTTAACGAACACAATTCGTTAGACAATTTTTCTGGAAGCATCGGACACACTCTATCCACAAGGTATACCGATGTAGATCGCAGATAAGCTTCTTTATCTAATGCTGTACCCGGTTTTACATAATGTGATACATCGGCGATATGAATTCCTACCTCTGTATTTCCATTTTCAAGTACCTGGATTGACAATGCATCATCGAAATCTTTCGCAGTGATTGGATCTATGGTAAATGTGGTGATCTTTCTAAAATCCCGGCGTTTTGCAATTTCCTCTTCCGTGATTCCTTCCAGAAGATGCCTGCTTTCTTCAATCACCTCCTCTGGGAACGCCAGGTTAAATCCGTTGTTGATCAGGATGGATTGCATCTCGAGCTCGTGGCTTCCTGATGCGCCGAGAACATGGATCACTTCACCTGTGGGTGAGTTGTCTTTCCACTCCGTAATTTTAACGACTACTTTATCTCCATCTACTGCCTGCGCTATTTTATCCATGGGAACGATGACATCAAACTGGATATTCATCCTGTCCGGAACGACGATGGCGAATTTTTTATAAAACTTCAATGTACCTATGACCTGTTCGATCGCTCTTTTGACGATGCCTACTACTTGTCCCTCAGGTTTGCGGCCACGACGAGCTGGAAGCAATTCAAATTCGACGATGTCTTTGTGCATTGCACCACCTGTATTTCTAGCCGGGACATAGACATCATCTTCCATCTCATCTGTGATGATATATGCTGAGCCTGATCGAGTCATATCTACTCTCCCCTGGTGTGTCAGTCTGCCTGTTGTTTTAATGGGAAGAGGAGGAGCCGTAATAGTTTGTATTGGTTTGGATATGCTGGTGTAAACACCATCTGCATCCACTGCAAGTTTACCTTGTTTTACAAGTCCTTCCAGGATACGTACAACATCTGATTTACCATTTGCAATTTTTAGCTTTTTGATGAGCTGACGTGCGGTCCACGAAGGACTTTTGCCTTTCTGGATGGTTTCAAAAATGAGGCCCCTTAATTTTTCATAAGGCAATTTCTGGCCTTTGATACTTCTGCGCTGGGGAATAGAATTTGTTTTATTCTTCTCTGTCTTCTTCATTGACATCGTATCTGATCATTCCGTCGGGCAGGATCGCCATCTGGTACGTATTCGTGTTATTCAAATCAAGTTCTTCTTTTTCATTCGCTGTCTGGCCCTCTGCAATGGTGATGGTCAGATCATGTTGAATGATCGCCACGGATTGTAATATTCCTTCCTCATCTGCCTTTAAGCCTCCAACAATAGCATGACTAATCAACTTACCGTCCAATCCATATGTAGCCAGAATAAATTCATATTTCAAAACACCGGCTTTCCAGTAAATCAGCCCATGGAAATCTTTTGTGCCTGCTATCCTTCCGTAGGGAATATACTCAGTGAATTCATCGGCTTCATCGGCTTCAATCGGAAGGATATATTCCTCTATCATCACGCCAGGCAAAGGGAGTGAGGATGAGGGAATCAGTGAAATATCGGATAAAAGACTAAACGGAAGCTCGAGCAAAGGGAAAAATTCAATAAATTCGGCAAACCTGGCCGTAGGAATCTTATTCACATGACAAATTTATGGGATAAAACCCAACTGTACGACAAATGGTTGACGTCTATGTTATTTTGAAGTACCTATATCACCTCATTCATGATGAATTGTAAAAGCCTGAACACCGGATCCTTCCTGCTCTGTTTCTTCGGTTTCATCACCGGATGCAGTCTCAATGATCCGGGGAACACAAATAATGAGCCTCCCCTTAAACTTCACGCTGAACAGAATCTCTCCCTGATTACATTGAGCTGGGACCCGGTCAATGTGACAGGCTTTAAAGAATATATTATTCTTCAATCCACCGTCTATATCCCGAATGCACCGGTTCCGGAGGTTACTACAGAAACGACGATAGTCAAGCGAATTGATTCAAGGGAGGTACATTCTGCTTCTTTTTCAAATACATTGTTTGCGCCTCATCTTTGTTTTAAGCTCTATACTGCTGTCAATGATCGTTTCCTGTACTCTTCAACTGTTTGTATAGATCAGGACTTCACATTAATTAATGGCTTTAATGACCGGGCTGGTCACCTGGATGGTACGGATAAAGTGGTCATGTTTGACAGGGTAGATGCCAGGCTTTCCACATTCGATTATAAAATGAATATCGTTTCTGCATCTGTTGGTGAACAAAGTCTATCCTTCCCGGTGATTGAAGTTTCTTCGCTTAATGATGTTACGAATGTCATCGCATATGATCAGTCCCCTCCACGGATGAGGAAATATACTTTCCCCGATCTCAATTTTCTCACGAGCAGAGATTTTACATCAATTATCTATTCCGTAAAATCATATAGGCAATTTGTCTTTGTATCCGTAGATGATTTTGATAAAACCTTTTATGTACTGAACCGAAGTAATTTTAGTACAATAGATTCAAGGACCTCCATCAATGGTAACCGCAACATCGCCATATTCAATACTGATCCAGTTATAGTTTTGGAGATAGGTGAAACGGTTATGGCCAGGTATACTATTGATGAGAATGGACATGTCGTTACTTCCGAGCAAATAAATCGTGGTGTAAGCCAAATCAGCACACAGAACACTACCGCGAACAGTGATGATTATTTCATCGGTGGCCGCTTTGGCAATATCATCGATCACAATGGTGAACTTGTGGCTTCAGTCAATTCAGGTGTAAATGCGATTGTGCTTTTCAGCCGTTTCTCGGTCGACAAAAATAAAGTTCTTTCGATTGTCAGCAATAATGTTAAAGTAACGCTTGATATAAATGACATCAGCAGTCTTCCCAATACTACAAAGGTGGATTCCTATGAATTGCCAGTCGCTACATATTCGGATCTGATTGTTGAAGATCATTTTGCCTATGTAGTCGGAGTGACCTTTGCCACCGGACAATCGCAAACTTTCATCCTTAAATATCCGATATGATTATGAAAAGAAGAACCCTATATACGGCACTTGTTTTCATCATGATCAGTCATGCCATATTTGGACAATCTAATGAGGCCAGGTTGTATCACTGGAGTTTCGGGATTAGCAGTGGAGATATTTTACACAGCATCTTCAATACAAACACAGACAATAAATCTTATTCTGCATTTGTGCTCGAGTACCAGGGCGGTAACTATGGTATACAAGCCGGTTTCAGGCCAGGTTATAATGCTACCAATTTGAAACATGATGGCTTTACCGATACAGAAGTTACGGATAAGCTATCGTTTTCAGGTGATCTTAATTTAACCAGGGTCGTATATCATGATGGTCGATGGAGCATAAGGGCTGGCCTGAAGTATGTAGCCGGATGGTCCAGGGAGGATATCATCAATGACAGTGGATTTGACCGACTTACTACGCGGCGCCTGGAGTGGAATATTGGCGGCGGACTGGTGACCGATATCCGTTATATGATCCATCCGCGGATCAGTCTTGGTACAGAGGCCAGTGTAGTGCTTGCCCACAATCAATCTGAGCTTCAGCAGCTTTTTACCAATTTCCCTGACTTCAATACTACAAAGGATAAAATAACCGGTCATAAAATCAATGTATCGGAACCCATGACAATTTATTTGAGATTTCATTTTTAACTTTAATAAAAATATCGAGTTATGAAAATTCGTCTTACACTCATCATCCTCTGTCTGCTTGTTGGATTTCTTTCCTGCCAGAAGGATACATTCAATACGTTCATCAAAGCACCCTCGCTACCAGCGTCTGCTTTTGATTATACTCCAAAATGGGGCGGCATGCTTAGCCAAATGGTCGGCCACGATATCGGGATCACCAATGACGGGGCGACTTTGGGAAGAGTGTTGTTTTATGACAAGATCCTTTCGATAGATAATACCGTTGCCTGCGGATCATGTCATCATCAGGCCAATGCTTTTGCGGACAATGGAAAACTAAGTTTAGGGATAGGCAATCAAAAAACCACTCGAAATGCACCTGCCATCAGCAATCTCTATGACGATAATTTACTCTTTTGGGATGGCCGCTCTCCATCCATAAATGACCTTGTGCTGAGGCCTATTAAAAATCACAAGGAGATGGGCATGGAAGACATGAGTTTCCTTGTCGCCAAGATCAAAGCCGCGCCTTATTACAAAGACCTGTTTACAAAAGCATTTGGTAATAATGAAGTTTCCGCTGATCGGATAGCGAATGCCATGACACAATTTGTAAAGAGTATGGTGGGATGCAATAGTGAAATGGATAAAGCTTCTGAGACTGGTCACCAGCTTTCGCCCTTGGCTGAAATGGGCAGGAATGTTTTCTTTGGAAAAGGCACGTGCTACAATTGTCATTCCGGACCTGATTTCAATAGTCGCGGTGGTTTCTTTATTGATCCGTTTTTCCCGCCGAATGGAGGTGGTTTTGGATGGGCTCAAAATATAGCCGATATCGGATTGGATGAAAATTATACGGATGTGGGAATGGGTGTTTTTGACCAGGCGCTTGCAGGTGTCTTTAGGATCCCTTCTCTAAGGAATGTGGCCATGACTGCTCCTTACATGCATGATGGCCGGTTTGCAACTCTGGAAGATGTAGTAAATCATTATAATTCCGGGATTAAAAAATCTCCAAATCTTGATAATGTTTTTAAGGCATGGGACACCGGTGAAGCTATCAGACTGGGCCTGACTGACCAGGAGCGTTCAGCACTTGTGGCTTTCCTTCATACGCTGACGGATGAGGATTATCTGGTGGATAAGCGCTTTTCGGATCCATTTACAGAATAAAATTATGCCAGAGGTCTTAAAACAACCTAAAGCGGCTTCTTAAACCCCTGAAATGGGATTATATTTAGTTGACAATTATATTTTAATTTATTATATTTGGCCTCCAGTTACCACCTGGCTTTCAATTTGCTGTGGCCGGCATAACATCCAAAGTCTCACCTTTTCAAAAGAAAGGAGATATACTGGTCCCCCAAGTTTGGTGTCAGGTGGTATTGTTTTAAAAAGAAAAAGGCACACTGCATGCAGTATGCCTTTTTCTTTTTAGGGATCAGGAGAGAAATTCGATACTGTCGCTGATGAAAGAATTCATCTCTTCGCCTTTCAACATGCCCTGATTTAGTTTTGCAAGGCGTAATAAATAGGCTGCAAATTTTTCTTTCTTCTCCTGGCTGCGCATGCTCAATAATTTTTCAGCGATCAGCGGATGATTTGAATTGATGATGACCTGGTAATATTGATCCATCATATCCATTCCATTTCCACCCTGCATCATTTGCATCTCCTGCATACGGCGCATAAATTCAGGTCTGGTAATCAGCACAGGATGCGAATCAATTGACATCGGTCGGATGATCAACTGATGATCCTGTCCACCCATCAATGGGGTGAAGAGCTCTTTCACTTTCTCCTGCTCTTTTTCACTGAGGACGGATTCTGTTTTGTCATCCTTCTGAATCAGATGATCTGGTGTATCTGCATCGACCCGTACAAAAGATAATTTATCGCCCTTATATTCCAGTTGCTGGATAAAATGATTGTCGATCACGTGATTGAGATGGAGGACATCATAGCCCATCTCTTTTGCATTCCGGATATACGATGTGTGAATCTCAGGAGATGGTGTATATAATGCAACTATCCGACCATTTTTATCGGTCTGATGATCCTTGATCTTTTCTTTGTATTCCTCTATAGTAAAATATTTTCCTTCAGTGTTTTTCAGCAACGCGAAGTCAATAGCTTTTTCTGCAAATTTTTCATCGGTGATCATGCCATATTTGACAAATACCCCTATATCGTCCCATTTTTGCTCATAACCGGCCCTGTCGTCCCTGAATAATTTCGAGAGGCGCTCAGCTACTTTTTTGGTCATGTAGCCCGTGATCTTTTTTACATTGGTATCACTTTGTAAATAACTGCGCGACACGTTGAGTGGAATATCCGGGCTGTCGATTACACCGTGCAGTAGGGTCAAAAATTCCGGAACGATTTCCTTTACTTCATCTGTCACATACACTTGATTGCTGTATAGATGTATTTTATTTTTCTGCTGATCGAATTGATTTCCAATTTTCGGAAAATAAAGTATTCCTGTTAGGTTGAATGGATAATCGATATTGAGATGTATCCAGAACATGGGGTCTGGTGACATCGGATAAAGTTTTTTATAGAAATCGAGATAATCTTTTTCGGTCAGCTTACCCGGTTTTTTCTTCCAAAGAGGTTTTGTGTCATTGATGATGTTCGGAACCTCTGTTTCAATTTTTTTTCTGCTTTCACCTTCGCCTTCCCAGTGCAAATCTTTTTTCATACCCATTTGTATCGGGAATGGAAGAAAGCTGCAATACTTTTTCAGCAGGTTTTCAATTCTTGTTTCACCAAGGAATTCTTTGCTGTCATCGCTAATGTGCAGGATGATGTCGGTGCCACGTTCCTTTCGATCACTCTCTTCGATTTCATATTCCGGGTTGCCTTCACAGATCCAGTGTACTCCTTTGGGTGTTTTCTTATACGAACGCGTGATCACCTCGACTTTATCAGCTACCATGAAGGCAGAATAAAATCCGAGGCCGAAATGCCCGATGATATTGTTTTTGCCCTGGTATTTTTTGACGAAATCTTCCGCACTACTTAAAGCGAGTTGGTTAAGATATTTCTTGACTTCTGATTCAGTCATACCGATTCCACGGTCGCTGATGGTGATGGTGCCAGCAGCCTTGTCTACATTGACATGAATCGTCAGGTCACCTAATTCGCCTTCTATTTCCCCCGCACCGGCCACCGCTTCAAGCTTTGAGGTGGCATCCACGGCATTGGAAATTAGCTCCCGTAAAAAAATCTCATGGTCCGAATAGAGGAATTTTTTAATGATGGGGAAAATATTCTCAGTCTGGACGGTGATATTTCCTTTGGTCATAATCGATTGATTTTTAAGGGTATACTAATTCAACCATTCGTTGTCAAAAGCTGTGCCACCGGGCTAAATCTGTCATAATGACGGATCAGGGAAGCCGAGGTATGAAAGTTTGGCAAGGTATATGCTACTTCAGTGGTCACAGAGATGATCAAATGTCGATTTTCTCATTAAGACCGGTCCAAACAGGGGGGTTAGGATCGGTCTTTTTATTCTTTTTCCAAAAGAATAAAAAGCTACAGGACCTGTCACTTTTTTTTCCGCAAAAAAAGTAACCAAAAAAGATCTTAGCTCTAAAAACTCACTCTGGCATTCCATCGTTCATTTGGCTTTATTGTTAATAAATCTTTGGGTTTCACTCCTTCCTCTTTTTGCAGGTAGGGCAAAAAGAGGGCACATAAAGCGTTCGAACAATTTAGAGCTACTGGATTAATGCATATTCGAAATGATTTTTATTGTTATCCGGACAATGTTATTTTCAATTTAGAATGTATGTTTAGAATTTACTTGTCAAAGCACGAGACTTTTAGATTGTCGACGAGTATTGTATTTGTAGAGCCGGTGTTCCATAAGGTCATGACACATTTATCGAATGATTCTTCCGGAATACGAACATCAAAATACAAATGTGTTGTTTCATTGTCAGAGGGCGTGAGTCGCTGTACACGGATGAAATTGCTTTTGATCACTTTATCTCCCTGGTGAAATTGAACGATCCATTGTGCATATTTCCAGACATCCCATTCTCTTGACTGGATGACAAAATCTGCTTCTACTCTTACCCAGCCTTTGCATACATTGTTTAATGGAAGAGTAATTGGCCCAATATATTGATGTTCCTTATTCAAACAGGAAGACTTACCTCCAGATGGCCATGATGATGTGCAGTACGTCGTATCATTTTCAAAATCATTCTGGAAAATAATATTTTCATTTTGTGGGACACCTTTGTAATACTCCCCCGTATCTAAAAATTTGAAATAATCCCTTTTCGGATGAAGCCTTCCAACAACATTATAAAAGAAAGGTCTCGTCATCTGGCCTGCCTGAAAAAAACCTCCTGTGTGTGCCTGATGGACCCACCAACCTGTATAGTAAATATTGGAAATGATGATAAGGAATAGCAATACATGAGTCCACTTCCTACGATCCAACCATGAGATGGACATGGCCAAAGGAAAAGATAATAAGGGATAAACCTGGATCAGATTCCTTTGTCCTAATCCTCCTCCACTCTCCCAGTGTCCCCAGCTCAGTGTAATATAAATTGCCAGTATACCGGTGACAAATATGGGCCAGAAAACATGTTTGTTTTTTTTGTACAACAAAACAAATCCAATCGGGGCAAGCAACATGATGGGTGTATATAACCACCACCCTACATTAACGCCTATAAGTCCTCTCCATATCTTTGGATGAAACCAATCGAAGTGCTGATTGCCATAACTGTACACAAACCATTCATTGGTCACATACTTCCAATAGATTGGTTGTATGCTCATCACGAGACCTGCAATGATCGCTGCAACCATACATTTCTTCCAATACATTTTAAGAAAAGAAAATCGCTCTCGTAAAGATTGAATTCCCCAAAGAAATGGTATGAATACCCATATAATTTCTGTTGGCCTTGTCAATACTGCCAGTCCGATACTCAATCCAATGCCAAAAACCGATTTCCAGTCTTTCTTTTCATAAAAATGGAAGGTGCACAAAAGCAAAGTGCATAACAATGAAAATAACCAAGTGTGATTCATCCCGTTACTGATCGAAGCATATTCAAGCCAATTTGTGGCAAGTCCTAATGCAATCAACACCCATCCTACGACGTGATCTTCAAAGAACAATAAAAGTATTCGTCTCAGTAGTAAAAGACCAAAAAGGGAAATCAAAAAGCTTCCTAACCAAATAGCTACCTGATATGGCAGACTATATCCATCTGCGGGATACCATGAAGTAAGAGTTGCAAATCCATGCGCCAACAAAAAAAATGGCATATACATGACCGCCTGGCCGATGGCATATTTGTTGACGCGATTTCCTGAATCGTGGTGACCGAATGACTGATCATATGCTGGTGAAGGAAGATATTTTGAATTGATATCCGCCATATATTCCTGCTTCTTCAGATCGTGATATATGAAGATCGCGGGGAGATAATGATAGTACCCGCTTACATCCCAGCTTATGGTAGCTTCCGAGCCGGACTTTTTCCATTTTGGATAATAGACCGTGCCGAGCATAAACCAGATCAGCGAAATGAAGAGTACGGCAAGGATAGATTTCATTCAGCCATTAATATATGCAAAAAGGCAGAGGGAGAGCAAGAAGGAAAGAGCAGGGGGCAGCGAAAAGGGGATGAAACTCTCTGATGTGACAAAAAAATAGGAGCCGATGTTAGGGTTTGCTGTTACAGCATACAATGATCATCAGGATGCAAGAGCAAACTCCCTGTAGCGGCAAGTATTTCCAGGTCTACATTGATACTTTAATTATACGACATCCACTTCGCCTGCCAATGTTCGAGATTGGCACACTCACGATATTGTGGATCCAGAAGGATATATGTATTCGGAAGTTTTTTCCTGAGCCAATCACTGAATGCATAATTTCTTTTTGCATCTCGTGCTGCATCCTGAATACGACTGTAATCCTGTTTCAGACTGGCAAGGTGTGGAGCTGAACGCCCCTGTAACTGAACGATTTTGTACTGGTAATCTCCCAGAGGTGAGCGATATTCAATCGGAGGAGTGATCTCTCCAACCTTGAGTGTATCGATACTAAAAAATATTTCACTATCTACATCACCTGTTTCAAAAAATGTATTCGATGTTTTTGGATTAATCATGCGGCCATTGTTGCTGTAGCTCTGAATTTTCTTGTCGCCGAATTTATGCACAGCTGTTGCAAATGTCATAGAGTCAATATCAATCAGGTGTTTGATTGAATCGAGTTTTTCTCTTGTTTTAGCGAGGTCGGGATCAGTGATCTTTGGGCGAATAAGAATATGGCGGGTATTAATTGAATTTACTCTGCGTTCAATCAACTGTATGATATGAAATCCAAATTCGGTTTCCACGACATCGGAGATCTGTCCTTTTTCCAATTGAAAAGCTGCTCCTTCAAATTCGGGCACAAAATTTCCACGAGTCGTCCATCCCAGATTGCCACCATCTTTCGCACTTCCATCATCTGAATATTTTTTGGCGAGTTCCTCAAAATCGGCACCCGCTTTGAGTTGGTCTTTGATATCATTTATCTTTTTAAGTGCCTTTGCTCTTTCTTCCGGATTGACTACAGGATTGATGGCGATTTCAGCGATTTCGACTTCAGCATTAAAATAAGGAAGACTGTCTTTTGGAATTTTACGAAAGAATTCAGAAACCTCAGAAGGTGTCACTTCAACTTTATTCATGATTTCTGCTCTCATTTTATCCGCCTGTAATTTCCGCATCATATCATCCTTCACCTGCTCGCGCATCTCACTTACCGATTGCCCATATACATCCTGGAACATTTTGCGGTCATTGTTCATCATCGAAAGGATTTGGTTCATCCGTGTATCGATCTCTGATTCAACCTGGGCATCGGTCACCTCGATACTATCGATTTTTGCGTAATGCACTAACATGGCCTGTGCCATGAGGCTTTCGAGAATAATGCATCTCTCCGCATCACCTGGTGTTGCTTTGCGCTCGCGCATCATAGCCATCTGTTCTTCCACATCTGAATGAAAGATCACTTCACCGCCTACCTTGGCTACAATTTTATCAAGCACGATAGTATCCTGAGCATACACAGAAGCTGAAGTGAATAATGCAGCTAAAATCAACACGCAGGTAAAAATCAAATTTCTCATTTCGTATAGTTTTTAACCTGGTCAAGCTGAATGTCCCGGTCGTAAATTTCTTTTTTTATTCTTTCCAGTAGCTCCAGCTCTCTCTGGTGGATGATATATTTTGCTGCCTGGGTTCTGATGCGGGAAAGAGGTGCAATATCTCTTTCATAGTAGACTTCTGTCGGATATAATAGAAAAATATAATCCCGGTCTTCTCTCACCACACCCCGATAAGAACGAATCCCTCCCGGAGAAAGTGTGCCTTCCGGAAAAAGCTGGATCACAATGTTCATTTCATGCCATTCAGAAGAATCTGACCAACTGGTATGTCCATGTTTGGCGGCATAAGCGATCACTTCATCATAATGTTGTTGCGGAAAAGTCCTCCACCACTGTAAAATGTGGTCATTACGAGCCAGTGGCTTTTTGATTTTGAAATAAAATCCTTTGAGTATACCGGATTCAAGGCGGTGCTGTTCTTTATTCGCTTCATAATACCGTTGCAGATCTGTTTCGGTGATGGCAGTATCGAGCCGCTCTTCTATGACCTGTTGTTCGAAGAAATGCATCACCAGAGATTGCCTGTAGTCTTCAAGCAATTTATTCATGTTGACTTCCTTTGGAAAATTCTTTTCTGCTTCAACAAGGAGCAATCTGTCCCTCACCCAATGCTCAGTAAGGCTTCGAACTTGTTGGATACTATCCTCATCGGTCGCATAAGCCTGGATGAGGTCTTTGATGTCATCAAAGGTGAGCTTGTATTGAAAGACCTGGGCCATCACTGCAGGATTGGCAATCTGCGCCTGAGGAACTTTGATTTTCTGACATGACAACGTGAAAGCTGCAATAAAGATGCAGCTGCTTATAGTTGATATTCCGCTGATTAGTTTGTGCAAGACACCGCGATTATTTCTTGACCAGGCTCATCAGGACGGCGTCATCTACTTTCACAGGATATTTTTTCTGAAGAGATGCTACCCATTCTTTCTCGAGTTGATCCTGGTAATCTGCGATGATGTATCCCCTCGCCTCTTCAAGTGATTTGGGTTGTGGAGGAATGATCCTTTCTACACGCATCAATCCTTTTCCATCAGGCAGATCTGCTTTAGATCCTGCAGTCCATGTAATACCTGTAGGAAGCGTTTCATCTTTTTGATAGACTCTTCTGGATACCTGCACCGGGATATGTTTCTTTTCAGCTTTGGCGGCTACGACAGCAAGTGATTTTTTAGCGGCTAATTTTTTCAGCATGGGCATCTTGTCCATGTTGGCTGAATCGACAGTAAGGGTAGCTACATCTAATCTTTCGTCCCACATATAATTGGCACGATGGTCTTTGTGAAATGCGATCAGGCCGATGGTGTCTTTGCTTGCTTTATCCCACACGTTGATTTTTGTGGCTTCGAAAAGTAATATCCCTTCTTCATATTCTCTCATGAGGGCTTTGAATTCAGGATATTTATTGACGAGGTTTTTTTCTTCGTAATACAAAGCTTTTTCACCGGTATAATCGCTGAATATTTTGGTCATGATCTCTTTGTTCGGAGTTCCTTTCGCTACACCCATTCGTGTGCGGGCATTGTTGCGGATATAATTTCCAAAATCAATATTGGTGTACACATCTTTACCAATCGTCAGCAGTGGTTTTTCTTCTACAGATGGTACTTGCCACCTATAGGTCTGCAGATCATCTCCGAGTTGAGCAAGAAACTGATCATATGTATTCTGATCTACAGTGAAGCCGGCATCCTTTTTTATTCGGTCGATCATGATTTGTTTTGCGCTGAGCATTCGTTCATCGCGGCTGACCTGTGTTTCAATTTTTCTTTTTGCTGCATCGTATGTCAGCATCGGACGTCTTTTCACACGTTTGATGATATGCCATCCAATACGCGTGCGTATCGGAGCAGAAATATCTCCATCATTCTCAAGTGCAAATGCTGCATCTTCGAAAGGTTTTTCAAATTGATTGATGGTCATGGTGCCGATAAATCCACCTCTTTCTGCGGTGGTTTTATCTTCTGAGGATTTGCGGGCTGCATCTTCGAATCTTCCGCCTTTCAGCAGTTCCTGGTAGATGACATCTACTTTTGATTTTGATTCGAGATTATTGGTTTCATCGGCTTTTACGCGGATCAAAATATGAGATACATCCATTTCGCCTCTTGCGGGTCGTTTGCCAATCACTTTGAGGATATGATATCCCAGACTGGTTCTGAATGGTGCGGAATATGTGCCCACTGGTGTTTTGTAAGCTGCTGTTTCGAAATTATAAAAGCCGCTTGGGAGAAGTGCTGTGATAAATCCTAAATCACCGCTGAGGTCTTTAGATGTATTGTCTTCAGAATAGTGTCGTACGGCGTCATCCCATGATTCACCGCCATTAAGTTTGGCATATACCTGTTGGATTTTGGTGTAGCCTGCCATCGTATCTGTGGCGACATTTGGATTGGTCCTGATCAGTATATGAGCGACATGGACGTCTTCCTGCATGCGATCATAGGCTTCATGGACGAGGCGATCAGTCACTTCTTTGTCGTTGAGGTAGCTGTCTGCAAGTTGTTTGCGATAGCCGTCGAGTTCATTCCTCAGGGAAGTCACGGTATCGAGGCCCATGGCGTAGGCTTCACGGACCTTGAGTTTGAACTTTGTATATAGATCCAGGTATTCACGAAGACTGGCCTGGGAGAAATCGGCGTCATCGCGGTTGTTTTTGCTATAGATATAGGTGAATTCCGAAGCGGGAACCGGCTGACCGTCTACGGTGAAGAGGATGGGTTCTTTTGTCTGTGCTTTCAGGGTGGATGCCCAGAGGACGGACACCAGGGCAAGAAGAATAGGAAATCGCATGAGCTAACAGGTTGATTTACTGAATTAAGGGCGCAAAAATAGCCATAATACGGGCTATGAAACGAATAAAGCACGCTATTTTACCTAAAAAAGGGGGTGATGATGGGGATGTAACAAATGGTTAACATTTGCTCTCCTTTGCTCCTAAATCCCCTAAAGGGGACTTGTTTGCGACTTTGTGGATTAGATATCCAGCCGGAAGACTAATTAAATCACCCAAAATAATTTTTCTATTTCGAATATTATATGGTAAGACAAAATCAAGCCATTCTGTGGAATACTGACTATTGATTGTCAAAATGTGCTTACCACATTATTTTTGTTTTTGTTGTGGCTTCTGCTAATTCTATTGCTTCCCCTTCAGACAAACAAGTTCTAGATCTATTGGAATACAAAATATTTTCCCTATTTCCATAGATAACATAGTAAGAGAATCCATTTTTATCTAAATCCGGTGCGGCTTCATCATAACCTTCCTCAAAATAAAAATCCCAATTTTATTTTAAAATTGCTATCGATAAAATTTTACCTTCTTCTAAAACAACCTCGCCTGTTTTCAATATCTCAGTATATAATGGAATCACTTTTTTATAGTTTTTGTGTTAATGGGCACTCCTTTCTGCGAACAGATCTTTGAACCTATTATAGTTGATGCCTACATAGAAACTAATCCTAATGAAAAGCTAATTCCTTTCCATTTTTCTAGGATTAGAATTTGTCTGATCATCCATGCTCATACACCTTTCTAATCCGCGGATTCAGATTGGTCATGATCTCATATGGAATCGTTCCGCACGCTTGAGCAAGCACTTCTATAGAATGATCCTTATCAAAGATGACAACCTCATCGCCAATAGCTGCTTCAGGTATATGGCTGACATCAATCATTGTCATATCCATGCAGACTCTTCCTACTATCGGGGCTAATTGACCATGTAGTGCAAAGGTGGAACCTACATTACCGGCTACTCTCGGAAGACCATCTGCATACCCAAGATTAACTGTTGCAATCGTGCGATCGATGTCTGTGATGAAGCTTCTGGAATAGCTGACAGATTCACCCGGTCCGATTTGCTGAATGTGAAGGATGCGCGCCTTCAAAGCATGGACAGGCATGAGCTGAGGGTGTGCAGGAAGTCCGACACCATATAATCCTATTCCCAGCCTTACTGCTTCATATTGATATTCCGGAAAACGTAAAATACCGTTTGTGCTCAATACATGACGAGGTGGATGATACCCGATCCCCTCAGTGAGCAATGCATACATCAGATCAAATCTCCTGACCTGCTCATGTGTGAAGCTATCCCATCGCGGATCATCCGTTCCAGACAGATGGGTGAAGATCGTGCCCACTTTAATCCATGGCTGATTCCTCAATGTTTTAATCAACTCAGGTATCTCATCGATCACAAATCCAAGACGATGTGTACCCGAATCTAACTTGATATGGATGATGGCATTTTCCTGTGTAAACTGGCATGCCGTTAATAATTTCTGTAGTATATGCTGGTTGTAAATCTCCGGCTCAAGATTGTGCTGAAGGATAAGATCCATGCCTTCCGGATCCGGATTGAGTACAATGACCGGTAAAGAAATTCCTGCTTCGCGTAATTCAATGCCCTCATCGATCACAGCTACAGCGAGCATATCGACATGTTGCCATGACAAAAAACGACAGACTTCAAGACTACCTGCCCCGTATGCATTGGCTTTGACGACTGCGATCTTTTTCACTCCCGGTCCGATCATTTTGTAGAAGTACCTGAGGTTATGATCAAGCGCCAGGAAGTCTACATGTAGTACTGCAGAATGCGATCGCAATCGCAATCGTCGTGCTATCCGCTCAAATCCAAACCGACGCGCGCCTTTAAGAAGGATGACTTCGTTATGTACTTCTGTAATACCGCCTTTCCGAAAAAAATCATCCACATCCTGATACATATGACAATGCACCTCCGGTGATACAAGCTGAGCCAATGCTTTAACTTCTGTTCCTATGCAAACCAATTTGTCAATGCCTGCACCTGAAATCATCTCTGCAAGGGTTTGATAAATTCCGACATGGCCATGAGCATGATCGGAAAGGATGAGTGTTTTCTTTTGGGTTTGTCCCGCGATATCAAGACTTTCAAGCGCGTATTGCAGAGAATCCAAATCAAGACTGTAACTATCATTGATCAGCACACAGCCCTGTATCGCATCTTCAGCCTTGAGCCGCATATCAATAGGCTGTAACTCCTGAAAAAACTCCAGTCTGTCTTCAAATGGGATCTCCATTGCAGCCAATGTAGTGAGACAAGCAAGGCTATTAGATACCGGAACTGCCCCAAAGAATGGAAGTATAAATGAATACTTTTTTTTGTCGATGATAAAAGTGACTTTGGTATGATCATCTTCCTTTTCGGTGGCAGCATTGATCATGCCATTTGATTTTACAGACCAGGTAAAATATTTTTTATGCGGAAAACTTTTTTTGATCTGATCAGCGACCATTGTTTCATCTGCAGGAAAAACTATTGCTTCAGCATCTTCAGCCAAAAGCAATTTCTCACGCAACTTAAGGGATGTATCATATCCAAAACCTTCGTTGTGTGCATCACCAAAATGTGTAAATACGACCAGATCAGGACGAATAATTTTGCGCAGCTTTTCCATCTCCCCAGGATTGGATATGCCTGCTTCAATGATCGCATAGGACGTGTCAATCGGAATATTCCAGACTGACAAAGGCACTCCTACCTGGCTATTGTAACTACCCGGACTTCTGTACACACTCTGATCGCGGTAAAGCAACGCATAAAGCCATTCTTTGACCCATGTTTTTCCATTGCTGCCGACGATAGAGATGACCTTGCCGGTATACAGACTGCGATGATAAGTGGCCATCCTGTGAAAAGCTTCCAGCACATTTGGTACTTTGATATAGTTGGCATCAGGCAGTGTGGACAGATCAATATTTTGCTGGATTAAAAAGCTGTGGATACCATGCGCAAAAGCTTCGTGAATAAATCGGTGACCATCTGTGCGTGCCCCCTGCATGGCAATGAAAAGTGCATGAGGTTGCCACGCAGCTTTTCTGCTGTCAATGCAGATATTCTGAACGCGTGATGATGGGTATGGAAGTTGATGATGACCTTCCGGAAAAAGGGAAGCAATGGATTCAGCAGTATACACAGTATGAAGGTAAAGGATTTATAAAACTCCTTTCGGGCGTTTGTATACAGGCACCGTCGAACAAGGTTCACCAAACATGAGTGACTTGACCACAGGAATGAGTTTGTTGGTAAGGGCCATATAGATTTCCGGTCCGATCACAACTCCATCACTACTACAACCTTTGATGATGACACGCTGGTCATGATAAGGTGTGAGATCTATTTGTTCCACATGTTCCATCAGCTTATGGCTTAGCCATTGTTCGGGGGTACCAAAAAATATTTCGCGGGTGAAGGGATTCGCATATGTTGAGATCAGCATAAAAGCCCAAGCCGGGATGATCGCATCAACCGAACAAAACACACAAAGAGGCAGATTTTTGTATTGAAACCAGTCATGCACTTTCATCATCTCGCGAAAGTCCTTTTCCTTTAGGATTAGCTGCATGAAAAGAAAGTCTTTGACGTCAAAGGACATGGGATTCTTTGCAGGTGCCCACTCTTCCGGACGAAGCGTGATCAGACCGCTGTCTGCTATTTTATTGACGAGAGTGTCACTCATGAAGGAAAGTTATTCAGATTCATCCGACGCGGGCACAAAATGATCTTCACCATTTTGATTTCCGCCGGAATCATAGGATACAACCTCTTCCAGAGAAGAAGGTTCACCGATTTCTTCAGATGCGGCCTGAAATTCTTTGAGTTGAGGAAGGTCCTCCATGGATTTTAACCCAAAATAGTCCATGAATTTGGGGCTTGCTGAGTATAATAACGGCTTTCCAGGGCCCGTCGAGCGGCCGACAATTTCGATGAGCTCCTTTTCGAGCAATTTGTCAATGGCATAATCTGCATTCACACCTCTGATCTGTTCTATTTCTGCTCTTGAGACTGGTTGCCTATAAGCTATGATGGCCAGGGTTTCCAGTGCAACTTTTGATAATCTTCTTTTGGTGAGTTGTTTCAGGTAATGGCCGGCAACATGATGATAGGCTCCTTTGGTAACAAACTGGAAGCCTTCTGCTACTTCTACTATTTCGATGGCGAAATTGTCATCCCAGTATTTACTGACCAGTCTTTCCAGGGCTTCTTCGATATCCTGTGGATCGATTTTCACCTGAAGAGCGTTTTCCAGGTTGTAGCGTATATCCTCTCTTTTGACCGGTTGCTGGGCAACAAAAATGAGGGCTTCTATATGAGTATCCAGTCTATTTTCCATTGGGGGCGGCAAAATAAGGGTTTATAAATGCAAAA
>JBDUDG010000178.1:0-6736 GCA_040003045.1 Saprospiraceae bacterium
CTTTAGTGACTGTTGGAAATTTGGATTTGAAAGCGGAAGCAACCGGTGCAGGAACCTTATCGACTGTAATTTTTTGAGCGCCTATTGAACCACACAATAGTGTAGCGCAAATAAGCATGAAGAATTTATTTTTCATGATTATGATAATTTAATGGTTAATAAAAAGAAATGAAAATCAGATGTAGTGAACAACTGATGAAGGGAGAAATATTTCTAAACGGATGGTGGATGAAAAATATCCGATGTAAAATCGAAGAAATAGCGGTCATCAATCACATATTCAGCAGGGTTAAACTGAAATATGGTTTTCGGCGCGGGTGTTAGTGCAAATGCTAAAACGCCAACAACCTTTACGTGCTGATGATGCCGGGGTGGGGTGGTATGCGACTTCTGTGTATCATGATGGTCACGGACATCCGACATTCCATCCAGATTGAGAAGATGGCCGGCCACGAAATTGAAAACTGTGAGATTTCCCTGCTCAGTAGAACTGCAATACCGGTACATACCAGGTATATCCTGTAAGCTTGAGAAATCACCCATCGGCAGGCAAAGTGTGCCAATGAAATAATACGCAAACAGTAATATGCTGATGATTCGGTTCAAAGTGCTCTACTAACGATGAGATAAAAGTTTGTATTGCAAATAAACTACAATCGCAGCATGGATTTGACCTATTTCCTGTTAATGAAAATCAAACCACGAAATGGCAACTTTGGCTAAGTCCTGGAATTTGTTTTGAGGGCTATTCTCCTTTTTCTTTTTCTCCTAATGAAAACCAATTGCCTGAATCATCTTTAAACAAAGCTTCATATCCATAGAATTCTTTTTTAGGTGGTTTAGTAAATTCTACTCCTTTCGCTTTAAGCTCTTCATATGTGGCTAATAGGTCATTGCATTCAAATACACCAAAACCGAATGTTCCATTGCGGACTAATTCACGCATCTGTTTGGCCGCTTCATCTTTGAACATCATACCTTCATCAATGGCCATTAATGTGATCTCGAGATCAGGTTGATCAGGAGCGTTCAGAGTGAGCCATCGCATTCCTGGACCCATAGCCGCATCTGTATGGACTTTGAATCCAAGTTTGTTGACGTAAAAGTCATATGCACTGTTCTGGTTGAGAACAAAAATGCTGACATGATTCATTTTGGTGATCATCAGTTTATTTTTTATAAGATGAATGATGAGGCAAACATCGGGAATACGTTTCAGACGGGCTTCTTTAATATTGCTATATTTTACTTCTTGGCGAGGTTGAAGCATTTTCAATGAATTCTGACCAGCCCTTTTTTTCAGCAAAACAATTTGGAATATAATGCAAAGGGTTTTTAGCAACAGATGCTAACCATTGAAGCTGTTGCACATGGTATGCAGACGGCGACTGACCGACTATTTTTCGGAACAAACCTGAAAATGAGCTCAGACTTTCAAAGCCAACAGTGTTGCAAACTTGGGAAATGCTCATTTCTGTTCGTAACAGAAGTTTTGCTTTTTCAATCCGTACTGAAGTAAGGTATTGATGAGGAGTAGTACCATAAATACTTTTAAATATACGGATAAAATGAAATTTGGAAAAGAGGGACTGGTCTGCCGTATAGGATAAGTTTATCTGCTCCGCATAATGTGCATCAATAAACATTTTAGCATGGACGATCCGGCGGTATAAATATTTTTTTGGAAATTCATCCTTAGCCATTCACTAAAATTGCTTTATCAATTCATGTATACTTCCAAGATGATGAACACGAATAACGAATAACGAGTTTCGACCTGCATTACTCATCCTTGTGCTGCAGCTCAGCAACCATAACGAATAACGAGTCGAGCGCAGTGAGATCCTCACCGCTCACCGTTTCACCGTTTTACCGTTTCACCGTTTCACCGTTTCACCGTTTTACCGTTTTACCGTTTTACCGTTTTACCGTTTCACCGTTTCACCGTTTCACCGTTTCACCGTTTCACCGTTTCACTGCAACACCACCATCCTTTGTACGGCAACAAAGCCATTGCTTTGAAGCTGACAGATGAGGATGCCGGATTTGATGCCCATCTCATTATTTGATATTCTCACTTTATTCATTCCGCTTTCATACTGTCCACTGATTTCTTTCAGCAAGTGACCGGATAAATCAAATATGCGTACTGTCGCAGCTCCTGCATTTTCCAGCCTGAACCTGATGTCCGTAGATGTTGAAAAAGGATTTGGTTCGTTTTGGAACAATGCATTTGAACCTATGAGGGTTCCTGGCATAACAACTTTAAGATCAAGACTAGTCTTTTCAAGATCATCACCTGTGTAGGCTTCAGCCTGGATACCTGAATCATCGAGTTGAATAAGTTCAGATAAATTGGCGGAAATGGAGGACACTGCTGTAATACTGTACAGAATGTCATCCTTGTCGAAGCTCAATGGATTAAACGTATTCCAGCTAAGGTTGATCACACCATGATCAGTTATGTTGAAATTTTCATTTTGCAAATCCAATTTGCCACCGATTATTTCAGAGACCACCATGTTTTTTAATTGCAATGCCATCTGAAATCCTACAACATCTGTAAAATTAGATGAGGTGATATCGATTTTAACAGGGACACCTGCTTTAACAGGAACATCTTTAATAAGCAGGTTCACTGATTTATTTGTCCTTGGAGTAACTCCTGTTGTAAGATTATTTGGCTTGGCGTCATTATTAACGTCACCGATTTTTACGGCTACAAAATTAGCTGCTTTGATATCTTGTCCCAGCGCCTCAATCTCAATGGTTTCTTTGAAACCCCATGGATAAGAAGATTCAAGACCTGGATTTGCATTTCCAAAACGCCAGCTGGTATTATGTGGCAACTCATCATACACACCTAAAATCAGCTTTCGCAATTCTATAAGGTCCATTACACTTATCGTATTGCTGTGATTAGCGTCTGCAGCGATCATTTGATATGGAGAGCTCAGATTCCGGATACCCAAAAGATGTCTTTGAATTGAGATCAAATCCAGCGTACTGACCCCATTTTTGAAATCAGTGTTTTTATCTGCACTTAAGGTGTATTGTTGGCCTGGCGTATTGTGTTCAAATGTGTATTGTCCATATTCATTTGTCTGAATATCCTGGTTATTCTGAGACAAAGGTTCTTCAATGCGATGAACAGTTACATTTTGCACCGCACGACCAGCTTCTGTAGTAACAATACCATCAATGATCGGAGTGAGGATGAAAGGGACACAACTTGCTGTAATATTAACCTCATCGATATCCCAGGCTGCCACTGCCGCCCCATTTCCTGTCAGGCAATAAGGCAAAAGTTCAAAACGAAAGACAGCTGATTCATTTGTCACGAATTTAATGTCATCAGTGAAATCATAATTTTCAGGTGACCAAGCATTCGTGGTGGAGATATCTTCTTTGCGATAGATTTCGGTTCCGTTTTTCAAAACACGTATCCCATATTTTGTTGGAAAATTATTTGGTCCGGAATTACCACTGAGCCAGTTAAAGTTCACGGGTGCCTGTTCGAAGAAAGATAAACCTGTCAATTGCACTGCTGTATCAGCAGCAGGCACAACAGTAATTTCAAATACAATTGATTTTTCATTGCCTGCATCATAGGTGCAATTGTCCAGCGAACTCACACACATAGCAATGGAATTATTTACACCATTGGTACAGGAGTGTTTATTATTTTGAGGAGGCGCACGGAATAAAATGCTTCCTGTGACATCCGCGCATGAAAGAGATTCAGGATACAGCGGAGTGAATTCAGAATAATCCATATCTGTTCCATCGCCATTGTTGTGCGACACACAATTGTTCAGATTATAGTGAATGACAGTTTGCAATACGCGCACTTTAATGGTAAGTATGCTATCACAGCCCTGAGCTGTGGCCAGATTTTGA
Source organism: Saprospiraceae bacterium (assembly GCA_040003045.1). Taxonomy (GTDB): domain Bacteria; phylum Bacteroidota; class Bacteroidia; order Chitinophagales; family Saprospiraceae; genus Opimibacter. The sequence goes on from JBDUDG010000178.1 coordinate 3,901, forward strand.
ATATACAGACCAGCTTGATCGTAAGTCTGTCCATTGATGGTCACAGAATGTCCTGACAAAATCAACGTGTCAATGGACGAAGTCAGTGGAGGATCTGTTGTCACGATATAATCGCAGGTTGCCTGGCACGTATCTCCGAGACCTGTCAGCCAACGGACCTCAGTGGAATAAGTGCCACCGCTGTTGATTTCAATAGTACTCCCTGTATTCGACCCGACGATTCCAGGACCGGACCACGTGGTACTGATGATTTCACCACCGATTGCGTTTGCCGGAACTACTATTGGGCTCGAAGTAAGTGATGACGACCCACCCTGACAAAGATGTGTAGGTCCTTCGATGCCACATGTATAATAAGCAGGAAGAAAGAATACATCTTCACGAATGACACGCTGGGAGAACCACCAGGAATTGATTGTATTTAAATTTCCAAAGCCCTGGTTAGCGGCAACGTTGAAGTTCGTCCAACGGTGACATGGATTGACGCAACCTGATATCTGAACTGGTGGCTCACCACTTCCTGATGGGACCAGGATATTGGAATCATCATAATGTAGCAATGGAATGCTGGCAGGAGGACGAACCGCCTGGATCATAAATCCCTCTGTCATATATTCTGCATCATAGATCGGGAAATGATAAATCCCCTGGGCATAGGTTACGATGACCGGGATGGTTGAATTTGGATTTTCGATGACAGAATTACCAAGTCCATCAAGGCCATTCCATTCTATACAAGTAGGAATGCCTACCTCATCAGCAGTCACGGTATGAGAGATGACGATGTCTTTTGTGTTGGGTGTATAGATGCTATCTGGTCCATCGAAGTCCAATAGTAAATCGACCTGTCCTTCTTTTGATGTCGTAAATTTTATACAATAATCTTCTGCATTACAGCGACTGATCCCGAGCAGACTAACTTCACCTACGATGGCTGTTTTGCAAATTTCAATAGGATCATTTAGAAAAATGGAATATTCGGATTGTGTGGTATTTAGATCCTGTACACTCTTTCGGTCTTCATTAATATCTCCTGTGTTTTGTGTTCCAAAACTATTGAATGCCACATTGAAAGCAGCGGGGCGGAAACCGGCGCCATTGAAATCAATCTTCGTAATAAATGCTGCAGTAAGATCTTCCGGATCTGGTGCACAAACATAGAAGGCACCATCAAAAGGTCTATTGGGAAATCCAAAATCATTGATTGCAAAAAAGGACCAGTTGTACGACCAAATACGGCCTTTCTTCTCGGCTACCGGACCAACAGAGCAATCGGCGACAGAAATGTCCCAGAAATCAATCAGGAAATCAAGATCCTGATCATTATTGAATTCAAGGTAGTAATCACCTTCACCGGTCCAGCCTTGTGAATTCAGATCTGTTGAAGCTACCTGAATCGCATTGTACCCACCAGCGCCCTGAAGCTGCATAGGTCCCGTATAAGCTTCTGACCACGTAAGAATATTTTCATCACCCGGATTGACATTCACCGGGCCGAAGACGACATTGCCATTTGGGTCTTTTATGCGATACTCATAGGCCATATGAGGAGGATTCGGTATCGTTTGATTGGGGTGGCCAAAGCTGAATCCAAGGAAGATGCATTCTTTGGAAGGATCCTTAATGTGGATATAGAGACGGCTATTTGGGTCCGGGTTGGTATAGGATGCAAAATTGTTATAGGCCGGATGATTGATGTGCAGTGCAGCGATGTCTGTCGTATTGGATCCATTGACGACGATGGCTCCATTTGGCGCTACTTCATGGGTTCCTTCAGCGAAGGCCGGATGAAAGCTAAAAAGGGAAAACACGAGTAACAGGGTAAGAAATCGCATAGAGATTCTATTTTGTTTTAACGTAGGTTGATTTGAAAAGTCAGATCATTCTGTAGAAACCACTTGGGATGGGTTAAAAAGCATGATTGGTTATCCCTCAAAAATAGCAAAAAGATGAATATGATTAAATACAATATGAGATTGGGAAATTTGAGGATATTTTGCGAAGGCTTTTTCAGGCAATGATCCAACAATGACGGGGAATTATTGGCTTAAGTTATAAACGATATGCTACGGTGTTCAAGAGCGAAAATTTTGGTAAAGGGAAGAATCATAGTTACCTGAAAGTTTTTAGGGAGTTTAGTTTTGGCATTTGACAATGCCAAAGGATTAGAAAGTTTAGAAAAAAAGAATGTGAGGATTCATTTAATTACATAAACCCCAAAATAATGGAGATACAATCTATATTTTCTAATCTAATCTCGCGATACGCGAGAATACTAAACTTTTTAAACACATTTTCAACAGAATGATCTGCAACCAAGGAGATCAATTTCTAGCGCCTGCCCTGTTTTTGATGAAATAAAAAACGGAAATGAAAAAAAAGACTGCCCCTAAGACTGCGACCAATGAAGAGCCTGCAGGGAAATCATAATGAAAGGAAACGAACAATCCGAAGTAAGCACCCACGAGACTGATGATCACAGAAAATATAGTCACCTTCAATTTATTCTTTGCCAGCATTATAGCGCCGACAGCAGGGATGATGAGGAATGAAAAAACAGGGATCACTCCACTGGTCCGGACTGCAAAAACAATCGCAAGGCCTATCGTGATATAAAAGATAAAATTCCAGAATTGAAAGCCTCGATTTTTTCTGAACGCCACGGCTTCAACATTCGTGTCATCACTTTCAAAACTCTCTGTCAGCAGGTAAAATTTTTTGTAAAACAACATGTGGACAACAGCGATCGCTCCAAATATTATTCCTATCAATCTGATTTGAGCCCAGTCCACCGAAAGTATATTTCCAAATAGCACTTCCTGTATGTCTGAATCTC
>JBDUDG010000179.1:0-6735 GCA_040003045.1 Saprospiraceae bacterium
CTCTCGCTGACGCTGAAGGCTTCGCATGATTCCTCCAATGTAGAAAGATTTCAATAAAATAAAATCGGCATTTCGGATTCAGCGTCACGCATGATGATGAATAACTATGGGCAAATGTGGGCCGTCACCTGATTCCCTGTATTAAATTGCTGACCAAATACAACCCCGCCTGCATCGAACAAACGTGAATGAATTGACGCAATGAATAAATTCTACTATAGCTAAATAAAAGGGGAGGATCACTGGTAAGACGTCAGCAATGTATAAAATAGTGCCCGTTCTGAATAGAGTGTCGCCTAAAATGGGTGTTTACCCTGATATGGCCTACGGTATAAACAAGAAACAACGTTTCGTGAATCATGAAGTAGCAGTCGTGAGTAAAAAACTAATGGATTGTGATCATTTTCCTAACAAATCACGGAGTCTTTACATTTGGCTTACCAAACTTTTTTAATTGTTCCATCATGATTAAAGTGAAAAGAAGAAGTGACATTCCATAAAACACATCTTCCACCGGAATTGTAAGTATCCGTATACCTAGATTTTCATGATTGTTATACCACACCACTTCACCGGGAATTCCAGTTCCGGTCAGGATCCCATTGATGAGTAAAAAGGGAAGTAAAATGATAGCATACATCAGGTAAAAATGGTCCAACTTCTCTTTTAGTAAAATATATCCCGCCACCAAGGACGCTGATGCAACTAAAAGTGAGGAACAGGTATAGAGTTTATCATGGAATATCACCCCTGTGACAAATGTTACAAGGATCAACGTGAACGTAAATTTGTTTCTGAACGAAGATGCTAACCTAAAATCCGGCAAAATTATTTTTAAGGAATGATAAGTGAACAAACTGGCATATGGAATACAGATAAAAAATAGGATCTCTTCCAGGGGGAGTTTGGAAATATAAATGCCCGATACGTAATTTGGATTAAATCCCCATACACCCGCAGATGTAAACAATATGTCCCAGAGAATAAAGAAACCGGCCACAAAGAAGTCTGTAGTAAAAAACCAAACCCACTCTTTATAAAACTTCAGTTTCGGATGAAAACTGAACATCAATGGAAAAAGTATCGAGCTTATATTAAGAAATAAGTATAAGTACATATTAATTAGCTTTTCGCATCTCCCTGAAGTATTTGAAAGGAACGAGCAGCATTCCAAAGCTTTCCCCGTTGAACCTGGTGAGATGCTTATGATGCATTTTATGGGCTTTACGGATCGCTCTCAGATATATGCTATCAGAGAGTCTGAAAAATTTAAATCGCTGATGTATAAAAATATCATGAACAAAAAAATAGGCTATTCCATATAAAGTAATTCCACTGGCTATATAAAGTGCCCAGTGTAAATGTTTGAACTGGAACAAAGCAAATAATAGAATAGATGGAATGGCAAAAATCAGAAAAAAGGAATCATTCTTTTCAACGTGGACATGTCCTTTGGTTTTGACATGATGGTCTTCATGAAGTATCCACAATACGCCATGCATGATATATTTGTGTGTAAGCCATGCCACAGCTTCCATGCCTAAAAATGTAAACAGTATAATTAGAAATCCCATATTAATTGGTTGACAAAAAGATACTTGTTATGATGAAAATTTATACAACATATAGGATGTTGCAATGATGAATATTTTCTTAAAATCCGGAACCCGGATGCGTTGGTTTTTAATTTTTTCAGGAGTGACTCTTTCCAGTCTGGAGAGGAGTTTCATATAGTATTGGTAGGCTGTCATCACCCCCAGCCTGCAGCAATCAGGAAGTTGCCTGATCCCTTCCCGAGCTTGTCTGAAATCTTTTCTCACATCGTTGATGATCATATGCTTATCTGAGGCAGTCATATGATTTTGGCTCATACCTGGAAAGTAGTTTCGATTCAGTTCAGTGAGATCAGCTTTCAAATCCCTTAGGAAATTAACTTTCTGAAAGGCAGATCCAAGAGCCATCGCAGGGGCTTTAAGTTTTTGATATTCTTCATCATCGCCATTCACAAATACTTTTAAACACATCAGGCCTACTGCATCAGCAGAGCCATAGATATAATTACGATATTCCTGATCTGAATAAGTTTGTTTATTTAAATCAAGCCTCATACTTGTAAGGAATGCGTGAACCAACTCATCATCAATATTATATTTCCTCATCGTTTTCTGAAAACTGTTCAGTACCGGATTGAGACTGATGCCGCAAGAAATGGCCAGAAAAACATCTTTTTCGAAACGATCCAATAACTGTTCTTTTGGAAAATCATGGAATGTATCGACGATTTCATCTGCAAACCTCACAAATCCATAGATATTATAAATATCCTGACGGATCGAAGGAGACAACAATTTTACGGCAATAGAAAAAGATGTGGAGTACTTTTCTGTAACCCGGCGACTGAATTCAGCAGACAGCTGATGGAAGAGATCAAATTGCGTGCTCATACATCCTGATCTTTTTTGTGATTTCCCTGGCGACAATTTTACCGGAGATAATGGCTGGTGGTACCCCGCCTCCAGGGACTGTCAACTGACCGGTATAAAATAGATTTTTTATTTTTTTATTTCGTATCGATGGCCTGAAATATCCTGTTTGAAATAAGGTGTTTGCTAATCCATACGCATTTCCCTTAAAGGAATTATAGTCGCTGACGAAATCATTTATACAGTAGGAGTTTTTCACTACAATATGACCTCTGATACGATCCCCTGTCACCTCTTCAAATCTCTTTATTATCTTTTTAAGATAATGATTCCGGATTTCAGGATTGTCTTCGATGCCGGGAGAGATAGGAATTAAAAATGTAAGAGAATCCATTCCTTCAGGTGCCATAGATGGATCAGTGATAGACGGAATATTGACATAAAACAATGGTTTTTCAGGCCATGAAGGATGATCGTAAATGGATTCTGCATGCTCATCAAATGGCGAATCGAAAAATAAAGTATGGTGTCTTAGTTGTTTCAGTTTCTTATTAACACCAATAAAAAATAAAAGCGCTGAAGGGGCAAAAGTCTTCTTCTCCCAATATTTTTCTGTGTAATTGCGCAATGGTTCAGGCAATAATGTTTCGGTGTGATGATAATCAGCTCCACTGACTACTACGTCTGCTTGAAAACATCCCTCTGATGTATTTACATATTGTAATTGACCATCCAGGATTTCGAAGCCCCCAACATTACAGCTTAATTTTATTTTAACCCCGAGTTCGGCAGTGAGGTCAACCATGGCCTGAACTACTGAATACATTCCCCCATCGGGATACCATGTTCCCAATTTCAGGTCAGCATAATTCATGAATTTGTAAAAGGCAGGAATATCGCCTGGTTTTGCACCCAGAAATAAAACCGGAAATTCAAGGAGTGAAATAAGATAAGGATGTCTGAATTTGTTCCTGACCTGGTGTCTTAATGATTGTATAAATAGGTGGGCATGTGTTGCCGTATCTACTGAGAGGAATTCAAACAACGAATGTCCGGGTTTGAATGCCATTTCTTTGACAGCTAATTGATAGGTAAATTCAGCTTCTTCTAAAAACTCTTTGAGCAGCGGGCTGCTTCCAGGTTGATATTTTTCGAAGAGTGCATTGAGTTCCGGCATACAGGAAGGGATGTCTTCAAAAATATCTTTCCCAAAATAAATCCTATAGGAAGGGTCAAGCCTTGTAAGTTTGTAATAATCTGAAGGTTTATGACCGAAATCAGAGAAGAAATTTTCAAAAATATCGGGCATCCAATACCAAGTGGGGCCAATATCGAACTTAAAGCCCTCGGTAGCCAGTACCCGTGCCCTGCCCCCCGGTTCTCCATTTTTCTCAAGTACAGTCACGCTGAAACCGGCCTTGGCAAGGTAGCAGGCTGCTGACAAGGAGGAAAATCCGGAACCAATAACAATTGCTGTGGAGGTCATAAATATTGTCTAAGAAAAATACAAATAAGTTAGACAAAACTACTACTTAATTTGATTCAGCAAATCTTTTAGGCTACTAAATAGAAAAATATTCTTCCAGGTCTTATTCATAGCATACCCAATGACACGATGACCCACTCCATAGAATTGATCTCCTGTCCTTAGAACAGTCTTCCGGATGTCTTTTAGAAATTCAGGAAGTTCTGATTCGGTAGGGGAGAAAGTAAGGTAAGAAATGAACACCCTCTGCTGTGCTGAAGGTGTTCCCTCCAAAGACGGCAAACCTACACTTGGTCCTAAATAAATGGAGCGCCGACCATTGAGCAGAAGAATGTAATGAATGAAAAGCAAGCCCAATTCATGCATTTCATTCAGAGGCAGAAAAAGTATAAATAATTCTTTTTCATGGATATTTGGCTTTGGCAGGTTTTCTATCTGATAAAATAATTTTTGGCGCAAAAGGTTTGAGATATAGTGTTCATGGGCGACGGTAATACTATTTGTCTGCCAAAGGGTTCCTATATGCTCAAGGAAAGGGATCATGACCTGAAGAAACAAATCTGTAAAAGGCATGGAATTTATCAGCCTGTTGTAGGTGTCTTCAAAAAGTCTAGTGTCAAAATTTAACATGGCCATTTTCAGCTCGTTGATTTCATGTTGATGACCCTGAATAGTGGTTAGACGACTGTTGACAGTGATGTTGAGTTCCTGTTCGGAGTAAGTTGCTAAATCAGAAATTTTATACCCTGCAGTAAGAAGGAGGGAAATGTTTAAAAGCTTTTTAAGATCCTCATTTGAATACCTACGGATGTTGCCTTCTGTCCGTAGTGGGTCCAATAAATTGTACCGTCGCTCCCAGATTCTAATGGAATGAGCGCTGATACCAGACATTTTTTCCAGGTCTGAAATGGTAAATGTAGTCTTTATACTGTCTAACATAAGCAATTAATTATTAGACAAATATAGATAATTGTATTAGCAACCCTGTATAAAAGCAGGGAAGTTAAATCCAATGGATTTCCTGATAATCTTAAGCTGTGTCAAAGCTTTCATTTAAGCGAAATTCAGCCATATGACTTCTGATCAAATCGAAGAATTACTGACATTGATGCTTAGGTTCAATCAAACATGAACCACTTGTTGACAGTGGGAAAAAAGAACTTCTGGCATGGTAATTGTGTCTTCATATTACTAATAAGGAGCATGTCTAAAAATGTGGAAATCATATCGATATAGGTAGTTTTTTAAGAAATGATCAAAAACCCCGAATTAGTTCGCACCCCGAAATGATAGGTAACAAATTAATTATATATGATGAAGATATTCAGGATTTTAACAGCCATTGCCCTCGTGTTTACTCTCGCTTCATGCGGCAAAAATAGCGTGGATCCGAAGAATCCAAAGAGTAAGGAATTCGAACTTTATATCGATTTCTGGAATACACAGGGGACTAATCCACAGATCACTTTCGACGCTGTGAATTCATCTCCCGAAGTGAAAATTGATTTCAGCAAGACTTTCGAAGGGATCACTGTTCCCCCGAAATATACGAATGTGATCATCGACAATGTACGCATCATCGATAAAAATGATGTCAATTACCAGATAGATGGAATTACTGCTTATGAATTTCGCAATGACATCAATGACTGGAAAGTAGATGTCGAATTTACTATGCAGTATACGCAGGTACAGGATCTCATGGTCATGATGGTACTTGATGCAAGCGCATCACTTGGCAGTGATATAGACAAAGTGAAACAATATGCCAGCAACTTTATCACAAAGGTGCTGACCGAAATTCCGAATGCACGTATTGGAGTCATAGATTTCTCCGATGAGATCCATAGCTTTCCACCAACGAATAATAAAGTGGCTTTGCAAAATTATATTGCCAGTATTCAGCAGGGACCATTCACATCTTTGTATGAAGCTGTCAACATGGGTATTGATATCCTGAACAATGGCCAGGCAGAAGGAAAAGCTTTATTGGTGTTTACAGATGGAACAGACAATAATTCAAATCCTGAATTCACACCGGAGTATCTGCTTGATAAACTGAAAAACACAGGGCCGAATGGTCATATCAATAGCTTCACCATCGGCTTGAATGGTAACGGTGGAGTAGACAAACCGGTACTTGAGGCTCTTGCAGCAAATAGCGGCAATGCAGCTTTCCCAAACAATATTGATGAATTGGGATCTGTCTTTGAAAGATTCAGCGGTTCCATTTCAAACGTGTACAACCTTACCTATGTCCGCAACCAACAAGTCATCCCGGATTCGAATAAGGCCAGATTACGATTTGTCATCAAAGGCACTCCCAAAACGGAGTGACCTGATCAAAATAAAGGGTAATAGTTTTTTCATAGGAAAGAGTCTGGTGTAGGAGCCGGACTCTTTTTTTTTACAGATATTCCGCTTCTGTGGAGCTTGTGTTCTCGCTCCTGTCACTCTTCCTTGCACTGAGGGGCATCAATCGAACTTGTTCGAGATGAGTCGAAGTGTCACTTCTCTCACAAAGTGAGTTCGGTTTTCGCCGAAATCAGACCAGAAGTGTGAAACAATCTCAGTTCGGTTTTCGCCGAAATCAGACTTTACCTAAAGTGTGAAACAATGTCAGTTCGGTTTTCGCCGAAATCAGACCAGATTTAAACCTTGAACCACAGTGAGTTCCGTTTTCGCCGAAATCAGACCAACCCTAAAGTGTGAAACAATATCAGTTCGGTTTTCGCCGAAATCAGACTTTACCTAAAGTGTGAAACAATGTGAGTTCGGTTTTCGCCGAAATCAGACCAGATTTAAACCTTGAACCACAGTGAGTTC
>JBDUDG010000180.1:0-6720 GCA_040003045.1 Saprospiraceae bacterium
GACTCCGGTGAAAGTACAACCCTTGGCAGAGGCGGCTCTGATTATACAGCAGCCATTTTCGCTGGTGCACTCGAGGCAAGCCGCCTTGAAATATGGACTGATGTCAATGGAATGTTGTCAGCAGATCCACGATTAGTAAGAGATACGATCACAATTCCCACCATGAGTTATGAAGAAGCCATGGAGCTGAGCTATTTTGGTGCAAAGGTGATCTACCCTCCTACGATACAACCTGCGATGTTGAGACGGATCCCAATCATCATACTCAATTCATTTGATCCTGAACATCCCGGCACCACCATTTCAAGAAATCCTGAACAGGGACCATATTTTGTAAAAGGACTTACGTGTATCCAGGATATTGCATTAGTTACTGTGTCCGGTTCCGGAATGATTGGTGTACCGGGTGTGGCGCAACGATTATTCCAGGCATTGAGTGAAGAAAACATCAATATACTTTTCATTACGCAGTCTTCATCAGAACATACTATCTGCTTTGCTATAAACAGACAGGATGATGTCGTCGCGAAAAAAGCAATGGAGAAAGCGTATGAGTATGAAATCAATCTTCGCAAAATAGATCCTATCCACATCGAATACGACCTTGCACTGGTCGCTGTGATAGGTGATGGCATGCGTGAACGTTCCGGTATAGCGGGTAAGTTATTCAGCCTGCTTGGAGAAAATGGAATTAATATCAGAGCAATAGCTCAAGGTTCAACCGAGAGGAATATTTCATTCGTAGTCAATCAACACAATGCCACAAAAACTCTAAATGTATTGCATGAGGGATTTTTTCTTTCCAAATTTAAAACAGTGCATTTATACCTTCTTGGAACGGGCAATGTTGGTGCTACCCTGATAAAGCAAATAGCTGTTGGGCAAAAATATTTCAAACAAGCTGGTAGTCTTGATCTAAAATTGTGTGGTATTGGAAATAGTAAGCAAACTTATCTTGATCCTCTCGGCATCGATCTCGACAATTGGGAATCATTATTGAAATTGCAGGGAAAATCGGTCAGTCTTGATGATCTAAAAAATCAGATCAGGGAATTCAATTTGCGAAATAGTATACTTATTGATGTAACAGCATCTGAAGAGGTAAGTAAAATCTATGAAGACCTTCTCGCGTGTAATGTTCATGTCGTCACTGCCAATAAAATAGCTGCATCATCATCCTATGAAAGCTATAAGAGATTAAAAGAAACCTCAGCCAAGCATAATGTGAAATTTCTGAATGAAACAAATGTTGGTGCCGGACTTCCTATCATTAAAACAATCCGTGATATGGTGCTGACAGGAGATCGAATACACAAGATCCAGGCAGTGCTTTCCGGAAGCCTCAATTATATTTTTGATCGCATAGGAAGTGATGGCTGTTTATTCTCGGTAGCTGTGACAGAGGCTCGTGAAAAAGGGTATACAGAACCAAATCCTGCGCTGGATCTGAGTGGAAAGGATGTGATGCGGAAAATATTAATCCTCTCAAGGGAAACCGGTCTTAAACTTGAAATGTCTGATATCAAAAACAAATCTTTTCTCCCGGCGGGCACATTAGATGCAAATGGTTGGGATGAGTTACTAGTCAATTTGAAAAAACTGGATACTACATTTGAAAAAGAACGAAAAGAATTGGCCGAGCTAAACAAGAGATGGCGATACATGGCCTCAATAGATGAAGGCGATGTCACCACAGGTCTTGAAGTGATTGATAGCACGCATCCGGCATATCATCTCAAAGGAACTGACAATATTATTTTGATGTGGACAGATCGATATGTTAACCGGCCTATGGTGATAGCAGGTGCCGGTGCGGGTCCTGAGGTAACTGCTTCCGGTGTTCTTGCTGATGTGATCTCAATTTCAAATGTGTGATGTGATGAAATTTGTAAGCACGGGAGGTTCAGAAATAAAGTTAGGATTTAAAGAGAGTGTTCGATCAGGTCTTGCTCCGGATGGGGGATTGTTGATGCCTGAATTTATTCCTTCATTAAGACCTGACATGGTCAGGAATATTCTGTCCCTCAGTGATCATGATCTTGCTTTTGCTTTATTGACACCTTTTGTTAAAGAAGATCTGGAAGTTGATGAATTACATGCTATCATCGATCACACGTTTCAATTTGAAATACCACTAAAGCGAATAGGTCAGTCTGATATCCATGTGCTGGAATTATTTCATGGGCCCACATGGGCCTTTAAGGATGTCGGGGCAAGATTTTTGGCGGGATGTCTTTCTACATGGTCCAGGGAAGAGCAGGGGATTAATATTCTGGTGGCTACTTCAGGAGATACCGGAGGTGCTGTAGCAAATGGATTTTATAATCAACCCGGTACGAATGTCATCATACTTTATCCTGAAGGAAAAGTATCGCCTTTGCAGGAACAACAAATAGCGGGGCTGGGTGGGAATATAAAAGCAATTAGAGTAGCCGGATCTTTTGATGATTGCCAGGCTTTAGTGAAACAAGCATTTGCAGATATAGAATTGCGCAAAAAGATTTCCCTGACGAGTGCCAATTCAATCAATGTGGCCCGATGGCTTCCACAGATGGTGTATTACGCATTTGCATTAAAAGAAGCCATACGTCAAAATGTGGAATTTATTTTCTCTGTTCCCAGTGGCAATTATGGCAATATCACAGCAGGTCTGTTATTGCATTGCATGGGAATCCGTGCTGAAAAATTTATCGCCTCTCATAATGCGAATGATACAGTACCCCGATTATTAAAGAATGGAATTTATGAACCACATAAGACCATATCCACGTTTGCAAATGCAATGGACGTAAGTGATCCCAGCAATTTTTTACGATTACAATACCTCTGGGATAAATATCCTTCTGTCATTGACGATCACTTCACTGCAGAATCAATTTCTGATTCTTATATTCTTGAAAGCATTCTACAATGTTGGAATGAGCATGAATATTTAATCGACCCACATACTGCTACTGCCTGGAAAGCATTACAGGATGATGGCGGGAAAGGAATTGTACTTGCGACAGCGCATCCTTATAAATTTGAAGACATCATCATCAAGGCCTTAGGAAGTTATCCTGACACATGGAAAAAAGAATGGCAACCGGGTATCATTGAAAGAGTTGATATTGATGTTGATTATGGAAGATTGAAAGAATTGCTAATTGATTTGTCCCCTGCCTCTTGAAAAGGGGGAACATTAAACAGTATTTAATCAATTCCTGTTTGATTGGTAAACTGCCGGTCGAACTATCAGGGGCAGGGAATAAAAAAACCACCCCATCCCTTAGAATGAAGTGGCCTTCAGATTGGTTTTAACAGTCGCAATGGCGAAAACTGTAATGGTGCAAATTGTATACCAAATAAAATCATCACGGTTATTGTACCTCGACCAAAATAATGCATCTTTGTCGCCCCCATGGTACCAGATCCAGATAAATATGATCTCCGAGGCGCTTCATCCTCAAAAGCTGAAGTCCACAAAGCCATCAAGAATCTCGATAAAGGATTGTATCCTAACGCCTTCTGTAAGATATTACCTGATGTAGCCGGAAGCAATCCGGATTACTGCAATATCATGCATGCCGACACGGCAGGTACAAAACCAAGCTTAGCCTACATCTACTGGAAAGAAACTGGCGACCTCTCCGTATGGAAAGGCATCGCCCAGGATGCCCTCGTGATGAACCTGGATGACATGGCTTGCGTAGGTTGCATAGATGATATTTTGATATCATCAACGATCGGCAGGAACAAACATCTTATCCCCGGAGAGATCATAGAAGAAATAGTGGAAGGCACGATTGCATTCATTGATAAAATGGGGGAAAGAGGAATTTCCATTAAACATGCCGGTGGAGAAACAGCAGATACAGGTGATATCGTCAGAACTATTGATGTAGGTATCACAGCTTTCGGACGGATGCACAGAAAAGATCTGATCATCAATCAAATCAAACCCGGTGCACTGATTATTGGTCTTGCATCAGACGGTCAGGCCAATTATGAAGATGAGTATAACAGTGGCATGGGAAGCAATGGCCTTACATCTGCCAGGCACGACATGCTTCATAATAGCTATGCACTTAAATATCCTGAAAGCTATAGTCCTGAAACAGATCCTTCGTTAGTCTACAATGGCCAATGGAAACTGACTGATACCATTGAAATCAATGGACAAAAAATTACCGTAGGAAAATTAATCCTTTCACCTACCAGAACATATTTACCAATTCTGATGCCGATCATCAGGGAATACAGAAAGGGTCTCCAGGGCATTATACATTGCACAGGTGGTGCATACAGCAAGGTGCTGAAATTTTTATCCCCGGGCGTAGAAGCCCACATCGAAACTGTTCCACCAGCCCCGGTGCTTTTTGAAATGATCAGGAAATCCTCGGGTACATCGCTGGCAGAAATGTACAAAGTGTTCAACATGGGCATCCGCATGTTATTATTTGTAGATCAAAAATCCGCTTCCACGATCCTTGACCTCGCCTCAGCTTTTGGCGTAAAGGCATATATCATGGGTCACGTCACGAGGTCTGCAGATAATGCAAAAGTGAGCATTCATACAGGAGATGAAGCTGAGCCTTTGGTGGAATATTCGTAAAACCCGAATGAAGAAATCGTAATAAACTATTACAATCGCAGTACATGGTGCTGAACCTCTCACTCCGTGATTAACAACCTCTCTACTAAACTTCCGCCGGCAGAATGAATCATCACAAAATAAATACCTGAAGGAAATCCTGTGGTATTGATGGTTTGCTGTGAGTCCCCTGAAGGTATTTTGATGGATTGCGTAGAAAGAATCTGACCTGAAGAATTCGAAACTTTCATAATGGCATCAAATGATTTGACAGAACTCATATTAAGGACTGCTTCCTGCTCAAGGCTCACAGGATTTGGATCAAGTGAATAGGAATTGATTTCTTTGATGTCATTAACGCCTACGCCTGTACCCACTATAAAATTTTGAGTGGCACTATACATAGCTCCCGTCTGAGACTCATTATAAGGCCAAACTTTCCAATAATAAGTAGCCCCTGTTGATAACCCTCCAGGAATTGTTACAGTAGATTGAAGGCTGAATAATTTTTGTGGTGACTGTGTAAAACTCATATTTCGAGCAACCAAAATCATATATCGGTTGGCACCGGGAGTGTCTTCCCAATTCAGAACGATTCCTGTGGGTGAAGGTGTCATCTCTCCATTGATAGGATATACATAGGATACGGGTCCTGTAACAGGAGTTGTATTTGGAACAACGCCAGTACGGATGAAAGCTCTTTGTGCAGATAAAAAGCTCGTATTGATTAACGTTTTTTGATTAGGCGTAAAAGTATAACTCCCACAACCATGATAATAGCTCATGTAATTGTTGACGATAGGAGTGATAAGCTGGTTATTCTTGTCCTTTACTGTAGTGTTTTCCGAGCAATCATTCTGGTAAAGCAAACCGAGATTGTAATCTGGCGGAGTATCACAAATGTGATCACCGGCAGTATTGCAATTGGAGCCATCCTGCAATTCAATCAGTGCAGAGCCTCCTCCTGCATCACATGGCTTGGTAAAATCAACATTTACAGGGTTGGTATAATCTGTGGTGGTGTATGGCTTACAATCCCAACCTGAAAATGGATGAGGCAGACTAAAAAAATGACCGAACTCATGTGCTATAGTGGATGAGATAGAACTTATCTGGTCTCTTCTGGACACCACCCAGTCTTCATTTGGCTCATAATAAGCAAGAACTACACCCGGGGAACCACCTCCGTTTTCTGCTGTATTCGTGATAAATAAATTCAATGAATTGTTATCTTTTCTCAATCTCATCTGTGTGATCGCAGCAGGAGCATCAGGAGTATTGTATACTGCATCATTATCAAAATAGTTAAAATGATCTATGTAAAACACAGCCATCTGATCAGCGTATTGCGAATTGAGATTTGCAATCTGGAGTAACACCTGTTCTTCCTGGACACGACCTGTTCCGCCATTATTTGCCACGAGATGGAAAGTAACCGGGATGTATTTCTGTGCACTTCTTTCACCGAAAGCTGGAGATTTCTTTAGCTCATCCACCCTGTCCAGCAGCGGTTGCTGCGGAGTACCACAAAACTGTCCTGATACTAAAGTGACCCACAATAATCCGGAAAAGGCAAAAAGTAATCTTAACATATCCATATTTATTTGAAGCTGCAAAGATACTCATTGAATTGGCCCTGATTAAAATTTGGTGGTGAATTCTTTTTAGTTTTGCCGACATATTCCACAATTACTGATCAATAATCTTCTACCATGTCTAAAGTTACTGTAGTCGGCTCCGGGAATGTCGGTGCCACTGTGGCTAATGTATTAGCCCACCAAAACATTGCAAATGAAATAATTCTGCTTGATCTCATGGCTGATATGGCCAAAGGAAAGGCTCTGGACACCTGGCAACAGGGCCCTGTGGATGAATATTCCACCAGGATCATCGGAACAGGAGACTACGCGCTGACAGCAGGCTCAGATATTGCAGTGATCACAGCCGGAGTGCCCCGGAAACCAGGGATGAGTCGGGATGACCTTATCTCGACTAATGCAAAAATTGTCTCCTCCGTTACAAAATCGATCCTGGCACACAGTCCGAATGCAATCCTGATCGTGGTGTCAAATCCTCTTGACGTCATGACATATGCGGCTCACGTCGTTTCAGGTCACCCCACAAACAAGGTGATAGGAATGGCTGGC
>JBDUDG010000181.1:0-6710 GCA_040003045.1 Saprospiraceae bacterium
TGATACAATCATCTTTTGTAAAGTTGATAAGTCAGGATCTTTCATTGCCTTTTCATAGGAATTCAATGCAACATCTTCACCATACTCGCAGGAATTGAGAATTGTCTTTCTATCCTTGCCTGTAAGTAGAGATTTGAAATCCATCCAGGCCCGGTATATTTTACCGTCCTCTCGGGTTCCTTCTTTTGGCTTCCCACCCAATTTTGTAACCGCATCAACCAATTCATCTCTACAATGACGGCTCGTCTGAATAAATTTGGCAAACGCTGATTTCAGATCCTGATCTTCGGTTTCTGCAATAGCTGTTTCATATCCCTGTATACGATCATTGTTAATGACAATAAGCGGGTTCAGCACATTGATTGTTTTATCATTTTCCATTATTTAAAGATTTAAGTTATGAATGAAATGTCTACTGAAAGGGAATCCTTAACCCCTGACATTAGACTCAGACACAAAAATGCAGTCACTATAACTCAGAACTATTACAATATTTAATAAAAGACTTATGTAGTCTAAAGATTTGACTTTAAAAAGAAATTACTAATTATACCAGACGGCATATCCCTGCCGTCGTAATTCAAGGGCGAGTGTTTCCTCCATGATTAGTGCTTCCTTACGGTTCATGGAATTAATATTGTTGTGATTGTAAAGGCCGGGCCTGAGATATCGTCCATATTTCTGCACTATATAAGCAGACAATTTGTGTCCCTTAGCATTGACATATCCAGTCTTGTGTTGTTTCAGACGCTCGGCCGGAGTCTTGCTGGTCATGCCCACATACAGACATTCAAGCACTCCATTGAATTGTGGATTAGCTAACCGGAATTTTGTGTTTTCCGAAAAGACCTTCTTTGAAAGTTCTACAACATAGACCCGGTAAATTGCTCTTGGCACGATGCTCATATTTTGTCAATTTTCATCCTTTCATCTTGTTCGGTTGTCTAACTAGTTTGAGCAATTCATCCTTTTTTCAATTGTCTTCGCTAATCTGATTAAAGGCAAATTCTTATATATCGACCCCGTAGAAAATGTTTACTTCCTTTATTTTTAAACATCTATTTTTGTGCTTTAATTAATTTCTCCAGTGCTTTAATGTGTTCCTCAAATGCTTTCAGGCCGCTTTTCGTCATAAAGTATTTCGTATTGGGTTTTTTACCAATGAATGATTTTTTTACACCGATGAAATTTTCTCTTTCCAGTCCCTTAAGATGGCTGGCCAGATTACCATCGGTGAGATCCAGGAATTCTTTCAGGACATTGAATTCAAGCACATCATTGACTGCCAGGGCCGACATGATGCCAAGCCTGATCCTGCTTTCAAAAGCTTTGTGAAGACCATCGATAGATATTTTCACCTTTCGTATCTGTAATGCATCAGGATGCCGTACACAATATGAATGACGCCAAAGCCGACAGCCCAAAAAATCAATCCGTATCCAATAAAATATGTACTGACGAGGCCAAGAGCAATTTCGATCAGCCCCACAATTTTCACTTCCTCATAGGTGAATTTGCTTCCATTATATAATGCAAGTCCATAAAAAATAAGGGAAAACGGAGCAATCAAACCAATCCAACCTTTTGAAAGAAGGATTAGAATCAGTAGTCCTCCTGTAACGAGTGGGACTAACATGTGCACCAACATTTGCCTTGCGATTGGGTTCCAAAGTTTTTCTCCTCTTGTTTTTGCTCGTTGATAGGAAAGATATACAGCAGAAGCAATAGCCAGAATAATAATGATAATACCAAGGATCATCACTTTCCAAAGGTTTTCACGCAGGATTCCGGCATTATCTCCCGATCCAATTTCTGAAGGATTCAATCCGAAGAATTTATAGGCAATAAAAGCTCCCGCCAATGCATAAATACCTGCCATGATCCCCGCCCATCCTGACAGTGACAGAAATTTGGATGACCGCTCCATCATAGTGCGGATCTCAGCAATATCCCGGATGTAGTCCTGTTCTGCTTTCATCAAAAGTACTTTGAATGACAAAGTTACAGGAAAATTTCAACTGTACTTACTTATTTCACGCACTGATTATAATCTATCACAGCCTGGGCTATTTTATTTTCAAGTTCATTATGCCCTGCCTGAAGTGACATGATTTTACCAAGGCCTTTTTTCTTTGGTCTCTGGCTCAGATCATAGAATCCATATGTGCCTGCTTTAATCTTACTCACTACGTCCGGACATTCACTTAAAAAATCCGAGAGCTCTGTGTCACCAGCAATTACATAAGGACCATCCCCTTTTTTCAGAAATGTAACTGTATGATTGATGGCGTTCTGCCCGGCTTCATATTGCATTTGTGCTGTGGATTCTTTCTCTGCCATGGGAATGTATGTATAAACCATGACCGCTCCCTGATACTGATCCTGAAGGAATACAACTTGCTTCTTTTTAGCCAGTCCATCCATATAAGTTACTTCTCCGGAAGTATACTTTAAATCAATATGATTTTTATCCTTGTCCTCTGTATATGTTGAGTATCCCTGGATATCTTCCGGACTATATTCTACAATTACTTTCTTCCCGGGATGATTCTTGGCCGAAGTATAATTTTCACTTGTTACAAAATAAACTTTGCTGTGATTCAACCAGGGGGCACCCAGATCTCCACCCAACCGGATCATGCCAGGCATTTCCTGGCCGTCCTTTTTAATCATGCCTTCACGCCAGGGTATATCAACAAATGTCTGGGCAGATAAAGCCAGATTAGTTAAAACAATTACTACAATAAGTTGGATTTTCATAATAAAGTGGATTTTATTGAATCAAATACGATATTCAATATTAATAAAAATAACTTTCCCCAAACAAGTCACAAAGAAACTTATGCACTCGGAATTTCTGATTCCACTAATCTCATCAGTTTATCCAGCGTGTCCTGCCAGTCCAAATTTTTTCCAATAAAAAGCAGATGCCTACAAAATATTATTTACATACTGTCTTAAACCCCTAATAACTGGACACTTTTTCAAAACGGTTTAGGAAAAATCCCTTCTCTGCTAGTTTACCTGTCAACTTTAAAGAAAATTAAGCATCCGGAATTTCAGGTTCTACCAACCTCATAAGTTTGTCCAGAGAATCCTGCCAGCCCAGATAACACATTTCTGCAGGGATCGCAGATGGAATACCTTCCTGGAGAATCTCTAGATCCGTTCCACAGGAGACTTTTTTAAACCACATAGAAGTGATCATTTCTCCCGGTAAGTTGGGATCATCAAACTTATCTGTATGCTTTATAAATTCATTTGGTCTGACTTCTAAATATTTTCCTCCAAATGATTGTTCACTGCCCGTAGAAAAATTGAAGAAGGACATTTTATAGCTGCCTCCGGTACGTACATCAATATGATGCACTAAACCTAAATACCCATAAGGTGGAAGCCAACAGGACATAGCATTTGCCTCGGTAAAGGCACGAAATACTTTTTCCGGAGATGCCTTTAGCACCCGGTGCAATTTTACGCTATTGGTGGTCATACTTTTAAAAAATTTTTGATTGATTAGCACGAATCCTATTCTAACAAAGTTCGTATTTCATTGTTCTGAATCTATTGAAAAAATATTTCAATACGTATTTATACATCATTCAAACCTTTTCCCTGCATAATAAGTGGAATACTTTTTCCAATCCTTGTCTCCTTTGTTTTGGAAAGTTTTGGTGTTGAAAAATAAAGCAAATATCCTCTCTGCCGTCCAGGGGTCAGCGCCTTAAAAGCCTTTTTCAGTGCAGCGGACTTATCAAGTTTTTTTTGAAACTCCCCAGGCATATTAAATTCTTTTGTCTTCTTGTAGTCTACTTTCAAACCAGCTTTTTCCACTTCAAGAGCTTCAAAAATATATGCTTTAATGACCGACGCTAATTTATTTATCTCTCGTAGGTTGGTAAAACGTAATTGGCGGGCAGCCTGCACATTCTTTGTCTGTTGGATCAGGATATCATGGGCATCCTTCATCAATGCACCTTTGAAAAACAACAGTGCACAGTATTCATTAAATACGTGAATGAGAACAATGTTCTTTTTATCATGGGTGTAACATGGAACACCCCATTTTAATTCTTCATTCAAACCACAGTCAAGAACGATCTTTCTCAATTTCTCCACACACGATTGCCATTCGTTGTCCTTGTCAAAATAAAAATCAACTTTCGGATTCATATTCATTGTGTTTAAAATTAAGATATTGAAATTATACCTTCAGCGATCCGCGAAACCCTCTGGCTGCATAGTAAGAGTCAGCGCCATTGTGATACGTAAATACATGATCATACCGTCGGTCACAAAAAATCGCCCCTCCGTGTTTCCTGATCTCAGCAGGTGTAAGGACCCAACTCGAAGTTTTTAAATCAAATTCTCCCAGTTGCTGCAAAGCCTTGTATTCTTCCTCCGATAATAGTTCGATGCCCATGGCTTTTGCAAAATCCATTGCACTATCAACAGGCTTGTGCTCCTTTCTTTCATCCAATGCTTTTCGATCGTAACACAGACTTCTGCGCCCTTTGGGACTTTCCACCGAACAATCATAAAAAATATACTCATCTGATTTTTTATCATGACCAACAACATCAGGCTCACCACCTGTGCTTTCCATTTCACTTAGCGACCACAATTTTTCACCATGGGATTCCATTCTGGCCTGTACTTTAGTCCAGTCAATACCCTTATGACGGTCCATGTTTTTCTCAAAACGGGTTTTCAACAGGCTGATGAGACCATCATCTTCTGTTGATGACAGACTATTTTTATTGCTATTCATTTTTGCCATGCTAATATATTTTCTGTGTATACTATTCTAAATAGCTAACGCGATTTTTCTATTGTCTGGTCTGAAGTACCAGGACAATATTGTCAGGATCAATAATAATGCAGGACCAAAATATTCCTTAGCTTCATCTCCTACCACCAAATGAGAAATGATAGCTCCCGTCATCACAAAGAAAAATCCCGCATAGGTCCATTCCTTTACCAAAGGAAATTTAGGTATGAGAACTGCTATCACCCCTAAAATTTTCCAGACTCCCAGGATGGTCAAAAAATAAATAGGATAACCGAGATGTATGATGGTATCTACTCCTCCTCCACCGGCTTTCTGTTTTAATAATTGCACCACGCCTGTTACTATCATCCCCAGAGCAAGCCAGAGTGTCGCAATCCAATAAATGATTTTATTTCTTTTTGCCATGATGTGTTATTTTATATTATTCAGAATATCCTGAATACGGTTATGTGCCATATTTATGCCCTGTGCAAAAGGCAATTTAAGTACCTGGTCTCTTTGAGTTACTGATTCATAGATTACATGCATAGTAAGCTTGCTTAAATCTTCAGATAATGCTTCAAATTCATAAACTTCAAGCTGGATACCAAATGGCGTATTCTCCATTTCAAAGGTCCGAATGATTTTGTGGTTCGGTTTATATTCATGAATAACCCCATTGAACTTGTGTTTGTTTCCTTTAGGATCGGTGGTTTCAAATTGGTAACTGCCATGTTTTTTACTTTCCAGCCTGATCACTTTTGTGCCCATCCATTGCTCCACAAAATCGGCTTCAGCATATGCACGAAAAAGCAACTCTAATGGCAAATCAAATTCCCGTGTGATCAGAAAATCTTGTTTGCCTTCTTCGGCATTGATTTTTGTTTTTTGTTCCATCTTATTTTTTTGTTTTAGCGACTGAAGCTTTAACGGTAGTTGTTTTGTATTTCTTCATTATAGATTCCAGTTTGTTGAATCGGTCGTCCCACATCAGGCGGAATGGTTCTATAAAATCGGCTACTTCTTTCATATTTTTTCCATTGAGGTGATAATAGATTTCCCTTCCGGTTTGCGTTTGTCCCAATAGCTCACATTCTGTAAGTATCTGTAAGTGTTTGGAAACGGTGGGTCTGGAGGTATCAAAGTTGGAAGCTATGGCGCCGGCTGTCATGGATTGTGAGGCAACCAGGAGGAGGATGGCCCTTCTTGTGGGATCGGCTATGGCCTGGAAGACGTCGCGTCGTAAGTTCATTGCGTAGTCATTTGACTACAAATATATATGTAGTTATCTAACTACGCAAGTATTTTTATAATTATTTTGTGGTCTTCGCGCCCATCTTCTGACCAAGCTTTTCATATTCGATATCATAGGGCTCCCACAATTCAATTTTATTTCCTTCGATATCCATGATATGAACAAATTTTCCGTATTCCACAGTTTGAATACTGTCTGTAAATGTGACACCTCCTTCCTTTAAGTCAGCCACAAGGCGATCCAAATTTTCTACTCTGTAATTGATCATAAAATCTTTTATAGAAGGTTCAAAATATTTTGTTGTTTCCTTAAACGGGCTCCATTGTGTAAAGCCTTTTCTGGTGGTGTCCGCGCCTTGTCTCCATTCAAATACAGCGCCGTAATCATTCGTAATCAAACCCAAATTGGAAGCATACCACTCTCTCATTTTTTTTGGGTCTTTGCATTTAAAAAAAACGCCGCCAATACCCGTTACTTTTTTAAAGTATGGCCGTGTTTCACCTTTATTCGTAACGACAGAATTAAAAGCAAAGCCAAACGCGAATGTCATGATAAACGCAATGGTTAGTAAAAGTATCTTTTTCATTATTGGATGGAATTAGTTTAAAAATCAGGTGATCGTTACTTGAAATCAGTAGTGTCCAAAATAAATTCATAGAAAAAGAGGCATGGGGTTGTTTTCCC
>JBDUDG010000182.1:0-6704 GCA_040003045.1 Saprospiraceae bacterium
TTAATATATTTGATGGTATGATAGCACATTGGTGTACTCCTGATGAAAAATCAGCACTCCGTCCGGACAGGTTAAGCAAAGGATCCCTGTGGCATAAGGTCAAGTTTATTCATAATGAAGATCAGAAATGTTCTACTAATGATCTGGTCATCGTCAGTTTTGACAGACTTGTATCTCAACGAATTAAGAAGAATTTGTACCAATTTAGCGCCACACCTTCACAAGCCCTGAATATCGTGGATTGCGGCACATTTATACAAAAGCAATCTGAATCAATCATCCCTCTTTTGCAGGAAATTACTGAAAGTGGGGCAGTAGCCTTGCTTTTAGGAGCTCCTATAGGCTTTATGCGCCATCAGGTGAATGGAACAAAAATGGCCAGCATCATAAGGGAATCGAATCTCGATGATGATATACATCTCAGAACAGATGGCAAGGGACCGTTATTTCAGTATATCGGAACACAACGACACTTGGTGACAGAATCTCATTTAAGAGTTGAAGGACATTTGAGATTAAGTGACTTGAGGGAAGATCTCAGTCTTGCGGAACCATGCATTCGTGATTCTGGAGCCATGATCTACCATTGTGATAGCCTGAGCGCATCAGAAGCCGGCTATTTGACGGGCATATCTGGCAGTGGTCTTTCAGTCATGGAGTCCTGTCAGCTCTTTAGGTATGCTGGTGCATCGCTGGCTGTATCTACAGTAGGTATCTATGGATATAATGCAGATTCTGATGAATCAGGATTAATGGCGAATGCTCTTGCTCAGATGATTTGGTATATGCTTGAAGGTTCCACATTGCGGGAGGACCCATCAAAGAGCCCACTGACACAATATATCGTCCAGGTTAGGGATAACGAGCACACTCTTTTATTCTACAAAAGCGAAATTTCGGGAAGATGGTGGGTAGAAAATAGAGAAGGTAATAAGGTGCCATGTTCATATATGGACTATCGTAAATCCTGTGAAGAAGATTATAGCGATTTAATCATAAGGACGGTGCTTGGCTAATTCAGCTTTCCAGAATTTTCTCCAAAGACATGGACCTGGAGCCTTTCAATAATATGGTTTGGTCTTTGAAATTTGTCCAGTCCCATATTGACCTGATCTCTTCAATATTTTCTCCGATGATCAGATTTGGAAATGCAATTTTATTTGGTTCAATTGCTTTGATAAAAGATTTCCCAACAAGAACCACATTTCGAAATCCTAATTCCTGAATGATGGTAATCATCTTTTGATGAGCCTGATCGCTTGTTGAACCCAACTCTTTCATATCTCCGAGCATCACCCATCCATCCTGATATTCACTGGCAAAAGCTCTCAATGCCATTTCCATACTGGAAGGATTAGCATTGTAGGCGTCTTTGATAATTCTAGTCCCTTTGTGGTAAATAGTTTCTGACCTGTTAGCACCGGGAACAAATGAAGAAAGGCTTTTGACGATGTCATTTTTCGGAACTTTAAAATAATCTGCTACAGTACAAGCTGCCAAAACATTCGAGGCATTATAATATCCAAACATTTCGGAGTGTATCTTAAGATCACTGTGCAAATCCTCTATTATGAATCCGCCGCCGTCATCAATTGTCGTGTAGGCAAATGACACATCAGGAAGAGCAGACTCATCAAAACCATATGAGATGTGATTCCTGAGTATTTCCCCCAAAGCTCTCAATCGTTCATCATCATTGTTGATGAATCCGAATCCCTCATGCTTTGCCAAATACTCGAATAGCTCGCCTTTCGCTTTTTGGACTCCTTCGATCGAACCAAAGCCTTCAAGATGTGCATATCCAATGTTTGTGATAATCCCATGAGAGGGCTGTGCAAGTTTACATAATGAAGCTATTTCTCCAGGATGGTTTGCTCCCATTTCACAAACTATGATTTCTGTGTCGCCCGGAGTTGCAAGTAAAGTCAAAGGAACGCCGATATGGTTATTGAGATTGCCAACAGTTGAGTGGACTTTATATTTTTGAAAGAGTGCGCACGCAATGAGTTCTTTGGTCGTGGTTTTTCCATTGCTACCGGTGATAGCTATCACAGGTATATTTAAAGATTGGCGGTGAATGCGTGCAAGCGTTTGAAGCGCAATTAATGTATCCGCTACAAAAATGAATTTCTCACCGGAAAGTTTTGGATCAGAAACGACCGCATATGCTGCGCCGAGTTTCAATGCTTCAGATGCAAAAGAATTTCCATCAAAGTTTGAGCCTTGCAATGCAAAAAAAATGCAGCCTTCCTGAATCTTTCTGGTATCAGTGGAGATTAATTTTTGCTGCTGATATATTGCATACAAAGCACCTGGTTCCATAGGATTTGCTGAAGAAAGATTGAAAATAATAAGAGTAAAAAGAAAACGCCTCCACATGTGTGAAGGCGTTTCAGTAAAATTATTTTTTAAGGAGCTTATTTATATCTCCTGGATGTTTTTGATTTTTTGCCTCCGTAATCAAGACCTCCTATTTCGCCACCAGGCTCAGAACCACCTACTCGGTGCATAGCACATCGGAAACCGATCGTGCGATCACCAGTGGTCTGATTTTTAAATCTGCGAGCAGCAGGAGATAGCCAATATAAACGATCAGCCCATGAGCCACCTTTCACAACGCGAGAACTATCATTGATGAGGGTAGATTCTCCATATGAATAGTAAACTGCTTCATTATCGTCATCACGGTAATCAAGCTCATTTCCTTTCTGATAGTTTTCACGGTTAGCGACAGCAGAGTCAGACACGAGTTGATAGCGAATCTTGCCAAGGCTGTCTTTTTCAATAACATGACCATTTTCGTCAAGAATTCTCTGCTTGAATACATTCCCCCGGTAAGGATTGAGGTCCTGGTTCTCCACATCTCTTAATGTTGAGCTGGTCATAGGGCGATAGAGGTCAGAAGTCCACTCGCTTACGTTACCGGCCATATTATAGAGACCAAAATCATTAGGGAAGAAAGAACGGATTGGTGCTGGAAATGGGGCATTATCGTTTGGCTTGCCGGCTGTTCCCATGTAATTACCTCTGGCTTCTTTGAAGTTGGCCAGCATTTCTCCCTGGTGTTTGTCATGTACTTTATAGCGTGCTGTATTGCCATCCCATGGATAGATGCGGCGATCAGATATCAGTTCATCCTTCTTGGAGAGGTTATTTCCCTGAAGTGCAAGTGCGGCATATTCCCATTCTGCTTCTGTAGGAAGTCTATAGGCGGGAAGCAAAATACCGTCTTCAAAACGAACCGGACGCTCGCCACCTGTTTTCAAATCAGGAAGGTTTTTCTTTACACTGCCCTGGTACTGACCAAACAAATAAGCTTCTGTATTAAAATTGTCCGCGTCTTTTTGTTCAAGATTGAGATTAAGAACACCTTTTTCTACCAGGAGCATTTCGTTTACCCGGTCTGTACGCCATTCGCAGAATTTATTGGCTTGTTCCCAGGTTACGCCTACTACCGGATAGTCAGCATAGCTTGGGTGGCGGAAGTATGTTTCTACAAGTGGCTCATTGAATGCCAGTTCTTCTCTCCAAACTAAAGTGTCTGGCAGAATGCTCAGCACTTCCTGGGGATATGATTCGCCAAATACTCTTCTTGTCCAGTATTCAAACTCTCTATAATGTGAATTGGAAACTTCAGTTTCATCCATTAAAAAAGAAGAAACCGTGACCCTTCTGGGTACATTGTCCCAGGCATAAGTTACATCCTGGTCGGTGAGTCCCATGGTAAAGGTGCCTCCTTCAATGGGTACCAATCCTGGGCCTATCTCCATGTCTCCATGGGAACCCTTCTCAAATCCACCCCATTCCTGATCATTATATTTCCAGCCAGTCACAGAGGATCGCTCTGATTTTTTGCAGGCTGTAAACCCAAATAGCAGTAGGGCACTAGCTCCTATTAAAAGAAATCTTTTCATTCGTTAACTGACCGTTATTGTTAAAAGAGGGACAAATATACATTTCTGAAACGTAACCTACCTAGAATTATTGCGGCTTTTTGTGTGCCCTGACGAGTCAAAATTTGGCCAATGGAGCCGGAGCCGTTTTATCTGAAAATACTCAGGCAATCATCGTACCTGGATTCGGTGTCACCATTATCCAAAAGATACACTATGCCAATCTCATGAGTACCACCACTCAAAGGGAACCCTGAAACTGTAAAGTCAAATGAATACCCAATCCTTAATTTACTGGTTTTTAGGCCAATAGATCCTATTAATGCCTCGGAGCGACCAGAGGAAACCCGGTAATGAATTCCAAAATTGAGGAAATCTGAGTCGATAGTTGCACCGGCATTTATCTGGCTAAATGGACCCTGCAAAACAGCTATAACAGCGGGCGAGAAGGATACCTTCCTGGTCTTGCGAAATAGGTGTGAAAAAATGGGTAATGAAGCACCTCCATGAAGAGTCCATCTCATGGGAAGCCTTGGAGAAAGTGAGGGATTGATGGATAGGAAATCCGGGTCAGGCCTATTAAGATGCCTTACGGACAAACCGGAATAAATGGTGCCTCCGTAAATGATCAGACCTACACCCAGGTCAGGATAGATGACTTTATTTTTTTCGGGGGCGGTTTCTTCTGATGGAAAGGGTATTCCTCCCGGACTTACAGTGCCAAGGTATTCATCTATCTGATCCCCAAAAATTAACTTATTCCAGTTCAGGGTCGACTGCACAACACCTGCTTCAATCCCCATTTTGGCTGAAATCGTTCGTGTCAGGTCGGTTTTAAAAGAGAAAATACCTGCAGCTTTGATCGTTTTGAGAATACCATCTCCTGCATCATCCGACAAAAGCCAGGCACCCACACCACTTTTGATCCCTGGGAAAAACTGGTCATAAGAGAGGGCATATGTCCGGTAAGCATTGTTAAAACCAGAAAACTGATTCCGGTAATTTGCTGAAAATCGTGGATCTTCAGTGAGTCCGCTGAGGGCAGGATTCAATTGAAGTGGGGAAAGATAGAATTGTGAAAAAACAGGATCCTGTGCTTCCAGTGAATTAGCAATAGTTAAGAAGCGGACTAAGGCCAAAACTAAAACTGCCTTCAAACCGTATAAAGGGTTTTGAACAATAATAGTATGCACAAAAGGCGTTTTGATTTTCATTGATTAGTTGCAATAATAACGTTTTTCAGATACGGACCTATTGCAACGAAACTTTCTCAAAAAGCTTTTGACAAGCAGTTGCTAATTATTACCATTCCAAAAAATTGAGCGGAAGGGTTGCAATAGATCATACCCATTAACGTTTTTATAACGGTTTTTATCATGCATTTCATTCAGGCCAACAGTATGATTCGAATTTACGCGTGTGTTATTTCCCTTGCATTTTTTGCTTCCCAGAACCTCATTGCACAGGAAGGCCCTTATCGCTCCGGACCTGTATTTAAAAATAATTCTGTCCTTTCTGCCGGAACTATCCATAAAATTGCTGTTCGCCAGGCCGGTATATATAAGCTTGATTATAATTTTATCAAAGACAACCTGAAAATAGATCCGGGTACATTGAATCCCTCTCAGATTACATTATTTGGGAATGGCGGAGGAAGGTTACCCCAGTGGAATAATGCTCCCCGAATAGATGACCTCGAAGAAGTTTCCATGCAAGGAGTAGGAATGGAGGATGGAAAGTTTGATCAGGGAGATTATTTTTTATGGTATGCTGAAGGACCTGATCAATGGACATACGATCCGGCTTCAAGATCATATCATATGGATAAAAATATTTATGATGAACTTAATCATTACTATATCATCATTAACGTTACATCCAGAACGCCTGTATCCTTCAGGGATAACGGTCCTTCTGGTCAATATGAATCAAATACTTCTCTGATCTTTCAGAGGCTAGAAGAAGAAAAGGTCAACCTGTTGGGTCGGTACAGGCCACCAGGATCTGGTCAGGAATGGTATGGTGATGAGCTTGCCGTAATAGACGCGTTGGATTATACAACCGATTTTGATCTGACCAACATAGTACCATCGGATACATTTTATTTTAAAGTCCGATTTGCTGCAAGGGCTCAAGACGCATCAAGATTTTACGTCTACTTTAATCAATATGAATTTAGTAAAAGTGTGGGCAGTGTTGACCTCGATAATTTTGAAGCCTCCTTTGCCAATGATGCAATTATTCAAAATGCATTTAAGCCACAGGATGCCATCAATAAGATTCAAATAAAATATCCGGGAGCAAACGGCATTAATGCAAGAGCATGGATTGATTATATCGAAATTAATTCATGGAAGCAGAATAATTATACTCCAGGGCATGCGCTTTATCTGCAGGATCCGCGATCAAAATATTTAGGAACTCCCAAATTTGAGATATCAGGAATCCCATCAACCGGGATGGTCTGGGATATATCTAATCCTTTAAAGCCTGTTGTTCAGCAATATGATGCTGCCGGAGGGCAGATATCATTTTCTGTACCTCAAGTTGTTGCCACACCGAATCGTTTTGTGGCTTTCGTTCCCGGACAGGATGCATTGAATCCGGAATATGAGAACATTGTCAAAAATCAAAATCTGCATAATCTGCAAAGCGCAGATCTCATCATCGTATATTATGATGGATTTGAAAAGGCAGCACTGAAGCTGGCTGAACATCGCAGAATGTATGATCAGCTCCTGGTTGCAGCTATCCCGGTGAGCCAGGTGATGGAAGAATTTGGAGGTGGCTCATACGATCCTTCTGCTATAA
>JBDUDG010000183.1:0-6640 GCA_040003045.1 Saprospiraceae bacterium
GATTATGAAAATCAATCCGGTGCGCTCAACGAATCCTTCGCCGATGTTTTTGGTTCTTTAATTGAACGCAAAAATTTCCTGATAGGTGAGGATGTTTCCAACCCAGCCATCTTTCCAACAGGAGCTTTGCGAGACATGCTGAATCCTAACAATGGCGGATCAGGTCCAAATGATCCGGGATGGCAACCAAAGCACATGAATGAATTCCAGACTTTGCCGAATACTCCTGCCGGTGATAATGGTGGCGTACACGTCAACAGTGGAATTCCTAATCGAGCATTTGCACTTATTGCCACTGCCATCGGAAAAGACAAAGCAGAGCAGATTTATTATCATGCATTGAAAGATTATCTCGTGAAATCATCTCAGTTTGTCGACATGCGAAATGCAGCCGAAAAAGCCGCAGAAGACTTGCACGGAGCAGGAAGCACTGAAGTTATGGCCATAAAAACTGCCTTTGACGCTGTTGGTATCGGAGCAGGCCAGGGAGATGATCACCAGGGCGATATTCAGACAGGTACTGGATCTGATTTTATCATTGTCACTGATGATACGGAATCTGATCTTTATTGGGTGCCACCTTCCAATCCGTCGCAATTTGTAAAAATGAATGTACCTGCACCTATAAGTCGGCCAAGTTTCACAGATGACGGAACAGCTTGTGTGTATATAGACAATACGAACAATATGATCCTCCTCACATTTGATTGGTCTGCTGGCCTCAATTTTCAAAAGACCAATATTGAAAATAATCCCCAAGGTATCTGGAGAAATATAGTGGCCTCTAAAGACGGATCAAAAATTGCATATACTACTAGCAATCTCACAAACGAAATTTGGGTCTACGATTTTAATTCAAGTTCATCACAACTATTCACCCTCTATAATCCAACAACAGCCCAGGGTCAATCTACGGGTGATGTGGAATATCCCGATGCAATGGAATGGGATTACTCAGGAGAATTCGTTATGTATGACGCATTGAATAAAATTGGGAGCTCTTTCGGGGATGGGATTGAATATTGGGACATTTCCTTTTTAAAAGCCTGGGACAATCAGGCTGAAAATTTTGGCCTCGGACAAATTGATAAGCTGTTTAGCAGCCTTGCTGAAAATGTCAGCATAGGAAATCCTTCCTTCGCTAAAAATTCACCTTACATTATCACCTTCGATTACCTGGAAACCACCAGGGATAATTTCGGACAGGAACAAACAGATTACAGAATCAAAGCAGCTAATATCGAGGCAGGAATTGTAAATGATATTTTCCAAAATACAACTATCGGCTATCCAAGTTACTCAAGATTGGATAATCAGATCTTGTTCACATATGATGATGCCGGAACATTAGAAATAGCCACGATCAATCTCCAGGCAAATGATAAAACATTACCGGTACAGGGATCAGGGCTTGTATTATTGACCGGTGCTCAAAAAGGAGTATGGTTCCAGACCGGTACCCGTATTTTCACAGGTACAAAAGAAATAGGTACCCCAAGTTCAGTTTCAATCTTCCCTCAACCCACAACTGACGAAATCAGGATTGCTTCCGGTTCTATTGATCTAAACAGAAGCTATACTATTTCAGATCTCACGGGTGGACTTTTGATTCGAGGCAATGTTGGTAAAACCGGCTCAATAGATGTATCATCCCTGTCTCCTGGAATGTATGTTCTTGAAACCATCGGAAAAACAGGATTACATGATGTTGCCAAATTTGTAAAACAATAATTGAACTACGCTTTCATAAGCCATGAATTACACGAATTCTCACTTTAACTTGCTAGTTTTGATTCGTGTTAATTAGTGTAATTCGTGGCTATATAAAAAGTGGGCTGGGCCCATACCATCGCGAACACGAAAGTTCAAATATCTTGTTCTCACATTACAGGATATTTTGAGAAAAAAGATTCTAGTCATTCGTTTCAGCTCCATCGGGGACATCGTGCTCACCACACCTGTTCTCAGAGCTATTGATGAACAGATTGATGCAGAAATCCATTACCTGACTAAACCTTTATTTGCATCCATTGTGGAATGTAATCCACATGTGCGGAAAGTGATCATGCTCAGTGAAAAATTGGATGATACAATCGATGAATTGAAAAGCGAGAACTATCATCACATCATCGATCTGCATCATAACCTCAGGACCCGCCGGATCAAAATGGCCCTCAGGTTGCCCTCTCATTCTTTTCGGAAGCTCAATTTTGAAAAGTGGCTTATGGTCAATTTCAAAATAAATCGTTTGCCCGATAAGCATATTGTGGAGCGCTATTTTGATACCGTGAAATTTCTGAATGTTCAGAATGATCACAAAGGCCTTGATTTTTTTATTCCCGACGAAAAGAAAATAAATGTCTTTGAGGAATATGGATTTCAACCGGATACATATGCTTCTATTGTCATTGGTGCCACGTATCACACGAAATGTTTAACCACAAATCAAATTGCCGAGCTCTGTGAGTTTCTGAATATGCCTGTGATCCTCCTGGGAGGAAAACAAGAAATTGAAAAAGGAGATGGAATCATCAGTAGATCAAAATCATCAAATGTCAGGTCTGCTGCTGGGAAATTGGATCTATTTCAATCCGCCTCAATATTGAATCAATCCCGCACGATCATCTCGCACGACACCGGTCTAATGCACATTGCTGCAGCCTTAAAAAAGCCACAAGTCGTCATATGGGGAAATACAATCCCTGAATTCGGAATGTATCCTTATTACGGAAACGAAAATATCAAATGGATCAGCTTCGAACAAAAAAGTCTTGGCTGCAGACCTTGTACAAAATTAGGTTTTGACAAATGTCCTAAAGTCCATTTCAAATGCATACTTGATCATGATGTGAAAAAAATTGCAGAGGAAGCGCAAAAATTAACAAGTTAATTAAGTTGAAAAACATTGCGAAACTAATGTTGATTTACAGTGGAATTCTGACGATTTAACAACAACTCAACAACTCAACAATCCTCGTTATTCGTTATTCGTTATTCGTCTGTATTTAATCTTCCCTCCCACCATCGTCATCAGCACTTTTGTTTTTGGAATACTATCATCAGAACAAGTGAATAAATTTTTATCCAACAAAACAATATCCGCCCACTTTCCGGGCTCTAAACTTCCCTTAATATCTTCTTCTTTTGCAGCAAAAGCATTGGCAAGTGTGTAGGAATACAAAGCTTCCTCACGGGTCATTTTTTGTTCCGGGAAAAATTCTAAACCGGTATCCATTCTTTTTCTTGTAACACTTGCGTAAATATTTGGAATAGGATCTACATGTTCTACTGGAGCATCAGTCCCATTAGCTATGACAACACCTTGTGCAAGCAAACTGTGCCATGCATACGCACCTGTTCTGGCCCGCTCCTTACCCAACCTGTTCACTACAAATGGCGCATCCGAAGTGCAATGTATTCCCTGCATAGCGGCTATAACACCAAGTGATTTAAATCTTGGCATATCGTTTGGATTGATGTGCTGTGCATGTTCAATCCTCCATCGCAGGTCCTTTTTTTCAGGATGCTCTTTCATGACTTCTTCATAGATATTCAAAACCTCCCTGTTGCCACGGTCGCCGATTGCATGTACACACATTTGCATACCGTGTTCCATGGCGAGTTCAGCAGTTGCTTTGATTTCTGCTAAGGGTGTCGTGTTTTGTCCTGTAAATCCAGGCATGTCATCATACGGTTCAAGCAACCAGGCACCATGTGATCCAAGGGCGCCATCTATGTATGTTTTTATTGCATTGCAGGTGAACATATCATGTCCCGCCCGAATGATTGGTAAGCTTGACATGTTGCCTATCAGTGTATCATATTCATGTCTTACCATCACCCACAACCTGAGATCAAGGCTGTCATGCATTGCCATGCTTCTATACCAGTTGATTTCTTTTATTGTGGAGCCGGCGTCTTCAAATGAAGTAATCCCATGTTTTAAGCATTCTTTCTCGGCCTTTGATATAGCGAGGTCCCACGATTTTTTCTTTATGTCAGAGGACAATTTTGCATTATAATTTTCATAAGCGCGCTGAATAATATCCATTGCGCGCTCCTCAAAAACTCCAATTGCATTCCCTATAGCATCCCTCACAATTCGTCCTCCTTTTGGATCAGGTGTTTCTTTCGAAACGCCCGCCATTTTCATAGCAGCTGCATTGGCGAATAATGAATGACCACTCGCATGATCCAGCATTACCGGATTGTCAGGTGAGATCGCACTTAGCAAATCGTGATAAGGATAACCATTGACATTATTAACCGGAGGATTCGTCCACTTTTCCTGGTGCCATCCACGACCTGTGATCCACTCACCTGGTTTTACATTGTGGATCCGGTTTCTTACGCTATCTACTATTTCGTTCCAGGTATGCGTCTCCATCAGGTCCACGTTAATCAGGTTTAGGCCCATAGAACTGAAATGGCCATGACCTTCAATAAATCCTGGCATAAGAAACGCACCATGACAGTCAAACGTGTCAGTCACTTTGCCTTTCCATCTTTTCATCATGTGATCCGATTTTCCTATTTCATATATTTTGCCATTTGAAATGGCAATGGCTCCGTTTTCTATTGGATCCCCTTTGACAGGATAGATATAGGCATTGAATAAAATCAGATCAGCTTTCGCTTTTTCAGGTTTGCATGAAAGACAGAACATCTCCACAACACATGCTAAAAGCAGTAGAGGCCATTTATTTCGCATCTTTACTTTCATGGAAGCTCTTGTTTTAATGCAATGTACACGAACAAGTTTGTTTTACTTAATAGCATTAGCGGGAAGTACTGCAAAATGAGTCAACTCGATTACAATTCACTGGTACAAGCATTTGAGACCTACCTGGCATCTCATCAGCCTTCAGGATCGCCGGATAGTCTTTATGTACCGATGCGGTATATCAATTCCATAGGAGGCAAACGGATCCGGCCTGCTTTGGTATTAATGGCTTACAATCAATGGCATGATGATATCGTCCCTGCATTGCCAGCCGCAATGGCAGTTGAATTTTTTCACAATTTTAGCCTGATGCATGATGACATCATGGATGAAGCTGCATTACGTCGGGGTCACGACAGTGTTCACGTGAAATATGGACCCAATCTTGCCATTCTGAGTGGAGATGCCATGCTAATCCGGTGTTTTGAATTATTGCTTGAATCCGGCAGAAAAAATAATACTGGGTCTGCGATTTGTACGGAAATGGCTTCCTCAGCCATGACCATCTGTGAAGGACAGCAAATGGATATGGATTTCGAAAATCTGGACTCACCCTCAGAACAGGATTACCTCGAAATGATCCGTAAGAAAACGGCTTCACTCCTGGGCACATGTCTTCGTATCGGATCCCTACTGGCTGGCGCATCTTCTGAAGTCGCAGAAATCTTATATCGTTGTGGCGAAAACATCGGGATATCATTTCAGATCAAAGATGACATCCTTGATGTGTTTGGTCAAACGGATAAGACAGGCAAGATTAGAGGCGGCGACATCCTTAGAGGAAAGAAAAATTTTCTTTACATACACACATTCAATCAGCTTGGTACAGTGGAGCAAAAAGAATTTATCGCTGAATATAACCTGGCTGGGGATACTGGAAACATTGAACCAGTCCTTCAAAAATATCAACTATTGAAAACAGAGGAATACGCTCTGAAATTGCAACAACATTATTTAAGCCAGGCTATGCTTAATATCGACCGTCTTTCTTTTCTGAACACCAATATTCTAAAAGACTTTGCAAGCCAATTAATGTCCAGAGATCATTGATAAAGATCCTGGATATTATACTACAGATTGACGTATGACGCTTCACGATTGAAGCTTCACTCTTTTAAATAGATCTTGCAATCCAACCACTCATCATCAAACTCCACATCATATTTTTTATAAAAATTGATCGCCGGTTCATTCCAATCCAATACCTGCCACTTAACTAAAGAAACTTCCTGTCTTTTAGCTTCATCCAGAAAGGCATCAAAAAGGAGTTTGCCTATCCCTGAGCCCCTCTCCGTTTGTCTTACCACGAAATCCTCGAGGTAAAGCATCCTTCCCCGCCATGTGCTAAATGCCATGAAATAAAGAGCCATACCGACAACCTTACCCTCCGTTTCGGCCACAAAAGCATCAAAAATCTTGTCCCTGAAATCGTGGAGAAAAGATTCAGATGTAGTCGTTAACTTATGCAATCCTTTTTCATATTCTGCGAGTTCCCTGACCAGGCTGTGAATAGACTCAATATCTGTCTCCTTAACCTTTCGTATTTGAATATCCATAAGCACCCAAAGATAATGTCTCTTAGCTTGGTCTAATTCTCTATGCTATTTCAGATTTGCCCCTCCAATCCTAAAAAACTTTTTTCTTTTGACCCTTTAGCTTGTTAACCTTTTGACCTTGTCCTTCTATTCAATTGTCCATTAGCATTAAAATACTAAGTCCTATGCCTTTCATCCCAAAATTTAGTGATATCTTTGCATTCGCTTTCAAAAAAGGCGTCTGAAACAATGAGTAAAATATTCGTATGCCTACTATAAATCAACTAGTTAGGAAAGGTCGGGAAGCAGTTGTTTACAAAAGCAAGGCCCGGGCATTAGCATCATGTCCCCAGAAGAGAGGAGTGTGCACCCGTGTATATAC
>JBDUDG010000184.1:0-6591 GCA_040003045.1 Saprospiraceae bacterium
GAATGTATTTATTTTAATCGAGAATGCAAATTCTTTTGTCTCGCTGTTGATGACACCCAGAATGGATTTGCTTGCCGCTTTAATCGTCTCCAATGGTGCTTCTGAAACAAAGGTGGCATTCCCTTTTTTGGCAATATAAAGTGTGGTCTGTGCATGTGCGAAACAGGTTCCAAAGGCAATCAATATAATCTGGAGTGATATGACTTTCATGATAATAGTGAGCAATGTATAGCCAAACGCAAGTTCCGGGGATGCTTACAAGGTCCACCATACGGAAAAGCTGGATGAACGGGCTAATTTAACTGCCAGGAATTCACCTATAAAATTGAATTCTACCTTTTTTGAAAGGTCAATTATTAAACGACTTGATAAAATATTAAGTCGGTTAATGGCGGTTCTTTTAAGATTTAGAATAAACTTGAATTCGCAGCAATGAAAATTTATATCATCTCCGGAATCAATCGACATTAAATCTTGAGGTGAACCTGTCATTGAAGTTGACGAAATAAGCACCTTTTGGAAAACCAACAACAGAAACCTGGTGTTGTCCCGCGTCAAGAGCGGAATTCCACATGACCCTACCCTGCACATCATAGATCGCGATCGTACCTTTCAATGGTAGATTTATGTATAATGTTTCTCTGACCGGATTAGGGCTGAGTGTGATGGTTTTTTTTTCTGAATTTGCAGCAAAGGCTGAAAGAAGATTGTCCGTGCTGAGTTCATCTATACAAACATATGCCGGAGTATTCATACCGAATATTCCAACATCACTTGATGTTAATCTTATGACTAAAGAGTCGACCTCACCAAGCATGGAAAGATCTACATATTTCCAGTCATTCAGAATATAATCTTTTGAAGCATTTGGCGAACGGTAATCGGCGAGGAACACATTGATGCTATCATCTGCAATAGCCCCACCGGAATATTTTTTAATCGTCAACATAAAAAAATCAGGATCGTTTCCTGATTCTCCTCCAAATTTTTTTGCAAATGCGTCACCATCTCTCATACTTAAAGCGGTATAAGTGCTATTGGTGACATACAATCCGATCATTGGTTTGCCCAGAGCATGTCCTTTCAGACGAATGACCGTATTATCATAAACGTATCCGACAGCATATGCATCCGTTCCCAATGCACCCCTGCCAACGATTGAGCTGTATTGATTTGTAAAACCAGGTGTAGTCGTATTCGTGTCAGCAGAAATAGAGAAGCCGGACCAAAAATCGAAATCAGCATTGTACGTATTTGGCAATTCTACTGATTCGCTTTGAAATCCGGGATTTGGAGAAGCATCATTCAGGTGTGCCCCACGCTGCAAATTGAAATTTTCAAAACCTGCTATCACTT
Source organism: Saprospiraceae bacterium (assembly GCA_040003045.1). Taxonomy (GTDB): domain Bacteria; phylum Bacteroidota; class Bacteroidia; order Chitinophagales; family Saprospiraceae; genus Opimibacter. The sequence continues at coordinate 1,357 of JBDUDG010000184.1, forward strand.
GCGCATGCATTGATGTCAGTGGAATGGATAAAAGTAAGCCGAAGATAAATCGTACTATGTAGAATGGGGGCTTCATAAAGTCAGGTTTCACTTATTGATTCATTAAAGTTAAGCAATAGGATCCTAAATCCCGTTTTAATCTCCGGAATGCCTAAAATATGGCAATTTTCACACCTGCTGTGATGCTTCTACCCGGCATAGGTCTTCTTTCGATGATCCGGTAGGGTACATTCCAGAGGTTTTCAGCCTGGACATACACCGTTTCTGAAAGTTTTTGATTTTTGAAATCCACTGAAAGACCTGCAGAGCCAATATTGGCTGCTTTGACATCATCATTGATCCCTCCCGACATTCCAAACCAATGATGATTGTAATAAAAATTCCAGTTTTGAAAATGAATACCAACGCCTGCTAAAATATTATCAACCGGTACATAAAATAACTGATCGCCGGCTTCAATCCTGAATTCTGTGAGGGCAGATTCAAATGTGGACCATGTCAAATCAATTCCGGTATTCATGTCGAAAATCCAATTATGTATTTTCCATTTTGAGTCTCCCCTGAATTCAAATCCCCGACTATTCACTTTTGCAATATTAATCGGTGACCAATAATCCCGAATCCCTTTCACCGGAGGCATCCACATAATCCATTGATCAATCGCTCTTTTGTAAGCAGTAAGTGAAATTGAATAATTCATTTTCTCCGAGCCTGATTTGAATTCTGCGCCAGCTTCTGATGTCCATCCCTGCTCAGGCTGCAGGTCAGGATTTCCACCCGGCTTCCAACGGAGGTCATTCAGCGTAGGCATTCTATAATTACGGGAAATACTTGTTTTAAAAGTAAATTTTTTAACGCCGGACCATTCAGTAGAAATATCCACCAGCAAAGGAGAAAATATTTTATCCGTCAATTCCTGCCTTGCCTGGAAACGCCACATCCAGCTTTTAGAAATTAATCTGAACGAAGAAAAAATGGCTGTCTGATTCCTGGATTGCAGCGTGGCATAGTTGCCAGAATCTCCATTTGCAACTTCGGTATAAACTCCGCCGACAATACTAAAATTCCGGCCCGGCTCATATGTACCCACTCCTTCTGCAAGCCATGTTCGAAACCTGTTGTGTGCATATAAAATAATCAGTGAATCCTGATAGTCATTAATCTCATCCAGCCACGCGCTTTTCAATTGCCAATGAAACCGATCTGCTACATAATTCCATTGCAGAGATGCGCGGAATACTTTGTCCTGCTGGGCTGCTTCACTTGTAGTCTGTGTGGAAGTCGGAGGAATTTGACGGTCTGCATATTGGAACCATAGCCGCCCTGTAATAAATTGACGGTCGCCTAATGAATAAGTTATTTCCTGAAGGATGCCGTTATTTTTTATCTGATTATGCACCTGGTTATATTCCGGCAAGCCTTTGTCAAGCCGATACTGATAATTATTTTCAGCACGCTGCGCAAATAACCTTGAAGAAAACCTGATTTTTCCAAGACCATAATCGAGCTGCATATCTCCGCCATGCAATCCCCAACTGCCGGCATAAACATTTACACCAATGTGATTTTCCAACGATACAGGAGCATTTGAAATTGAAATAAGACCACCTACTGCACCGGAACCAAAAGCAGCTCCATGACCTCCATAATGAATAGCTGCTTCATCAAAAAAAACGGTTGGAATCAGTGCAAGATCCTGCAGGCCTAACATCGGGTTTCGCAATGGGATTCCATTCCACAAAAGTTGTGTATGTGATGCGCTGCCCCCACGAATGCCCAACGTGGCAAGAGTGCCTGCTCCATACGTTCTTACAAACAACGGAGTACGCAAGGCTAATACTGAAGCAAGACTTTCATTCCGATAGAGATCGATGACGGATTTGTCAATCCGGTCTGTATGTTTACCGATGTCAGTGAGGTCAATTCGTTCTGCTGCGACTTCTACCTGCTTAAGCACATGGATGCTATCCATCTGCGCATTTAAGAGCCCAGTACCGGGGGCAACCAGGCAAACAAACCATGTAAAATAAAGGCAAAAACAACGGGTAGGAACTGCCATATAATTCAAAATTAATGTAAAAGGACACATGGAGTCACTCCGGGCGTATTCCTTATCCTTAATTCGCTGATTTCCGTCGATAAAAAGCACACAAATGCAACCTTTAATGACAATTTTGAGTCTTGTAGTTTTTATCAGCTCAAGACCAGAAAATGAAAAAAATCAACATACTACTATCCGTTTTCCTGTTTTCCATCTCATCATTATTTGCACAAAGTGCGAATACCGGCCTGAAAGGCAAAGTCCTCGATGAAAACAAGGACGCTATCGGCTATGCCACAATCACACTCTTTCAGGTTTCAGATTCAACAATGGCGAAAGCAGGATACACCGCTGATGATGGCAGTTTTGAGCTTACGCATATCTTTCCCGGCTCCTACTATGTGAATGTTTCCTTTGTCGGATATGATACCTATGTAACACCGTCATTTGAGGTGACAGAAAATAATATTGTCGAAATTGAAAATATTAAAATGGCTCCTTTCACTATGCAACTCGGCGAAGTAGTAGTGGCTGCATCAAAGCCATTAATTGAAGTAAAGCCTGACAAGACAGTCTTCAATGTGGAAGGCAGCGTCAATTCGATAGGCAATAATGGCCTGGAACTTTTACGAAAAGCACCTGGTGTAGTTGTAGACAATAACGATCACCTGATGTTGATTGGAAAAAGTGGCGTTAAGGTTTATATCGATGGACGTCAATCCATTCTCACAGGTGATGACCTGTCAAATTATCTCAAGTCTTTGCAGTCTAACCAGATCGAAGCGATTGAAATCATCACGCAACCTTCAAGCCGCTATGAGGCAGACGGAAATGCAGGTATTATCAATATCCGGCTGATCAAAGACAAATCCCTTGGTACTAATGCGCATGTCAGTCTGGGATATGATCAGGCTACTCATGGCAGGTTTGATGGAAATGTCAGTCTAAACAACAGGACCCAATTTGTCAATGTGTTTGGCAATTACAATTACGCGAATGGCAAGAATAGTGAATACAATTTCTTTGAACGTACGACTTCTGATCTTTTTGCCAACCAACAAAATAACGGTGGCAGTGCTTGGGATAATCATTCATTGAGAGCCGGTGTTGATTTTACTGCATCAACCAATTCTACAATTGGGTTTTTAGTGGATGGATTTAAAAATGCCGATGAGCGGACCAGTAATATTCATACTGAATTATCTCCGTCAAGAAGTCAGGCTGTCACTGAATTGCTTGAAGCAACGAACCGGGTGCAGAGTGATCAGAAAAATTTTAATCTCAATGGCAATTACAAATTCGACAACAAAAAAGGAACAGTCCTGAATATTGATGCTGATTTTGGAAAATATTCCAGCGTAGAAAATTCTTATCAGCCGAATTTCTATTATGATCCGTCGAATGGCCAGCTGACGGACCAACGAATATTTTCTTCTAATGCACCTACTGATATTGACATCAAAACCTTCAAACTTGATTATGAGAAAAACTTGTTTGGCGGAACGGCAGGTGCAGGTTTCAAACTTGCATTGGTGAATACCGATAATAATTATGAATTCTATGACATCGTTGATGATATCCCTGTACTTAATATTGATCGCACCAATCGTTTCAAATATGCTGAAAATGTAAATGCGGCCTATATGAATTTTAACAGGCAGTGGAAGAAAATAGGTTTTCAATTTGGCCTGCGTGTAGAGCAAACGGATTCCAAAGGTGATCTAACCAGCCAGACACCACAGAATGATGAAACTGTCAAGCAGGATTATACAGATGTGTTTCCAAGTGGCGGTCTAACGTATCAGCTAAGCCAGAAACATAGCTTGCGTCTGACATACAGCCGCAGAATTGACCGGCCGAATTACAAGGATTTGAATCCATTTGAATCAAAGCTTGATGAGCTCACTTTCAGAAAAGGAAATCCGTTCCTACGTCCACAATTTTCAAACAGCATTTCGTTAGGACACACTTTCAATTATACACTCAATACGACACTGAGCTATACACATACTAAAGATCTTATGTCTGAGATTACAGATACAGCGAGTATGCGGGCTGCTTTCATAACAACAGAAAATATTGCAGACCAGGATGTTTATTCATTGAGCATCAGCTATCCTTTCGCAGTCGAAAAATGGTGGAATGTATTTGCCAATACCAGTGTGTCAAATACTCACAATAAAGCTGATTTTGGAAATGGAAAAATAGTGGATATCACTGCTACTACATTCAACATCTACATGCAGCATTCTTTTACTCTTCCAAAAGGATTTGTATTTGAATTGTCGGGATGGTATAATTCACCGGGCATTTGGGGAGGAAACTTTGCTACTAGTTCCATGTATAGTATTGACGCAGGCATTTCGAAAAAGCTGTGGAAAGAAAGAGCTACGATCAAGTTGGGTGTAGGAGACATTTTCAACAGCATGCACTGGTCCGGTGTAAACAATTTTGGAGCACTTGCTCTAAGTGCACGCGGAGGTTGGGAAAGCCGGAAGGCAAAACTGAATTTCACATACCTGATCGGAAGTAAGCAAGTGAAGGGTAATCGCAATCGCAGTACTGGATTGGAAGATGAATCCAGGCGGATCAAAGGAGATAAATAATTATTTAATCCTGCTTGTCAATTAAGAATACCCTGACAAGCTCTATTTTTTTATCGCTAACCTTTTCAAAAACGAACCGGTAATCATCCAATTCTAAATCTTTACCCTGCTCTGGGATGGTGCCGGAAGTCATGACGATATAGCCAGAGAGTGTTTCATATTCACCTTCCGGGAATTTTAAAGCAGGAAAGGCTTCGTTGAGATAATCAATTTCAAGACGGGCAGAGAAGAGATATTCTTTTTCACTGATCATTTCTTCGACATATTCTTCAACATCATGCTCATCTTCAATTTCCCCAAAGATTTCTTCAGCAATATCTTCAAGTGTGATGATTCCTGCCGTACCACCGAATTCATCCACGACAACAGCTATATTATTTTGTTGACGAGTGAATGAAGTCATGATATCCAAAACACTAGTCACCTCAGGGACATAATGAATGGGAATAATCATTTCATTCAGCGGTTTAGGTTCGCCAAGGAGGCTTTGATGGTGTACATATCCCAGGATATTATCGATGTCACCCTTTGCGATCAGAATGCGCGAATGCCGTGTTTCTAAAAAGGATTTTTTCAATTCCGTTAAAC
>JBDUDG010000185.1:0-6566 GCA_040003045.1 Saprospiraceae bacterium
ATCTGGCCCTCCTCAATTATTATTTCAGAAGTAAGGAAAAACTCTTCGAGCTGATTATGGTCGAGAGCATGCAGGAATTCATCCAGTCCATCGCGGGTGTTTTAAATGGCCAGTCAACCACACTACAGGAGAAGATACGAATCCTTGTGAACAATTATTTGGATATGCTCACACAACAACCTAATCTGCCTCTTTTTGTATTGAGCGAATTGAGGGCTAATCCAACTGATCTGTTGTTGAGGCTGAATTTTAAAGAAAAGCTTATCCACTCTTATTTCTTCATACAAATCCAGGAGGCAATGAAGGAGGGTAAAATTGCTCCGATCCATCCACTTCATTTTATCATGAATATCATGGGCATGATTATTTTTCCCTTTGTTGGCAATCCCATTATAAAAAATATTGGCAACCTGGATCAGAATGCTTTTGCCAGATTGATGGAAGAGCGAAAAGAGCTCATTCCTAAATGGATTGAATCTATGATGTTTATTAAATAATATATGACGGTTAATCAAGTGAAAATATAATTCGGATGAAAAATGATCTTCCCTTACTGTTTGTACTTTGCCTTTTTCTTTTCAGCTGTAAAAAGAATAAAAGCGATTTCGATGCATCCGGCTCTTTCGAAGCGGAAGAGATCATCATATCCAGTGAAGCAACCGGAACGATAAAACAATTTGATATTGAGGAAGGACAAAAACTTACTGCAGGTCAATTTATTGGATACATAGACACCACCCAGTTATACCTGAAGAAAAAACAACTGGTCTCCCAAATACAGGCCTTGTTGGGAAAGAAACCTGATATCTCTACTCAACTCGCTTCTCTTCAGGAACAATTAAAATCTGCATTGAAAGAACAAAAACGAATTACTGATCTTGTTAAAGCAGATGCTATCCCTTCAAAACAATTGGATGATATCAATACGCAAATCAGTGTACTCCAAAAACAAATTGCTGCGCAGCAATCGTCTCTGGGTATTCTTTCTTCCGGATATTCTAAAGAAGCCCAGCCACTCTATGTTCAGATCGAACAAATCAATGATCAGCTCATCAAATCAAAAATTGTAAACCCTGTCGAAGCAACAACCATTTCTAAATATGCAGAAGCGAATGAAATGACCACCATGGGGAAGCCCCTGTACAAAATTGCAGACCTGGTGAATCTGATTTTCAGAGCTTACATCTCCGGTGATCAATTATCTCAAATAGCATTGAATCAAAAGGTAAAGGTCCTTACATCAGATGGTCCAGATCATAACACGGAGACTGAAGGCACAATCACCTGGATCAGCGATAAAGCAGAATTCACTCCCAAAACAATTCAGACAAAAGAAGAACGCGCCAACATGGTGTACGCGATTAAAGTTAAAGTACATAATGATGGATTGCTCAAAATTGGAATGTATGGCGAATTGAAATTTGCAAACTAAAATGGAAGCAATTTCCCTTAATAACATCTCAAAGTTCTACGAAAAAGGAAAGGTCATCGCTGTGGATGCAATTTCCTTTTCAGTGGAAAAAGGAGAATTATTTGGATTAATAGGCCCTGACGGAGCCGGCAAGACAAGTATCCTGCGCATGCTCACAACTTTATTGCTACCTGATAAGGGAACTGCTACTGTCAACGGTCTTGATATTATAAAAGATTATAGATCCATACGAAGTCAAATAGGCTACATGCCCGGACGATTTTCACTATATCAGGATCTCACCGTCGAAGAGAACCTCAATTTTTTTGCAACTCTATTTGATACTTCCATTGAAGAAAATTATGATCTGATAAAAGATATCTATATCCAGATCGAACCTTTCAAAAAAAGAAGGGCAGGAAAGCTCTCGGGCGGAATGAAACAAAAACTTGCGTTGTGTTGCGCTTTAATTCACAAGCCTGTCATATTATTTCTCGATGAACCTACAACAGGTGTTGATGCAGTGTCGAGAAGAGAATTTTGGGAAATGCTAAAAGAATTAAAGCATCAGAATATCACCATCCTCGTCTCTACTCCTTATATGGATGAAGCTACCCTTTGTGACAGAATAGCGCTTATTCAAACCGGCAAAATATTGATCATCGATACACCTGAAAATATCGCGCATTCTTTCGATCATGTATTATATTCTGTCAAATCAGATGACAGGAAAAAATTACTGATAGATCTGAAGACGTACGCTGAAACAAACTCATGCTTTGCCTTTGGTGAATACCTGCATCTTACCCTGGTAAAAGAAGATCATGAGGCCGTCGAAAGGTTACATCAATACCTGGCAGATCACAAGCATGCCGATATTGAGATTGAGCTGATTAAACCATCAGTAGAAGATTATTTTATACAGATGACTTCAGTAGATAAATTGAACGCAAACTGAATCATGTCAGAAAAGGTCATCTCTACAAACAAGCTCACCAAAAGTTTTGGTGATTTCATAGCTGTGAATGAAATTACGTTTGATGTGATGACAGGTGAAATATTTGGCTTCCTTGGTGCGAATGGAGCAGGTAAGACTACTGCTATGCGAATGCTTTGCGGGCTCTCCATTCCAACTTCCGGCAGTGCAACTGTTGGCGGATTTGATGTCTATCATCAAAAGGAACTAATCAAAAAGAATATAGGCTACATGAGCCAAAAATTTTCCTTGTATGAAGATCTCACTGTTTTGGAAAACATTAGATTTTTTGGCGGGATTTATGGGTTATCAAATGCTAAAATTAGGGAGAAGAGTGAAGAACTCCTTCAATCTCTGGAATTAAAGGAAGAAGCTAAAAAGCTTGTGAAAGGATTGCCCATAGGCTGGAAACAAAAGCTTGCATTTGCGGTGGCTATTATACATCAGCCTAAAATTGTTTTCCTGGATGAACCAACCGGGGGAGTGGATCCCGTGACGAGAAGACAATTCTGGGATTTGATTTATGCGGCTTCTTCTAACGGTATTACAATTTTTGTGACAACACACTATATGGATGAGGCCGAATATTGCGACAGAATATCAATGATGGTGGATGGATCAATAAAAGCTTTGGACACACCATCTAATTTAAAGAAACAATACCAGGCCAATTCGATGGATGAAGTTTTTTACCAACTGGCGCGTGGTGCTAAAAGGTCAGGAGATTAAAGTAGCACATCTATTTATTATGAAACAATTACTTGCTTTTATTCAGAAAGAATTTTATCATGTGTTTCGTGACAGGAAGACATTATTAATGCTATTTGGATTACCTATCGTACAAATCATTTTATTTGGATTTGCCTTAACAAATGAGATTAAGAATTCGGGTATTGCCATACTTGATTATGCAAAAGATGAAGCATCACAACAAATCATCAATAAGTTTGAAGCAAGCCGGAATTTTGAAATAAAAAGAAACCTGGTCAGCATTAATCAGATAAATGAATCATTCAAAGCAGGAGATATTAAAATTGCCATTGTAATTCCGGCCAATTTTAACAGGGATTTATTACATGAACATGCAGCCCAGATCCAGGTTATTGCTGACGCATCTGATCCAAATACAGCTACCTCACTGACTGCTTATGCGACATCAATCATTATGGAATTTCAAAGGGAAATGCCGGAGATAAAGCAGGTCCCGTACCAGATTTCTACTGAAGTGAGGATGCTTTATAACCCGGAATTAAAAGGGGCTCCAAATTTTGTCCCTGGCGTGATGGCACTTGTTCTGATGCTAATTGGTGTCATGATGACAGCCGTTTCCATTGTAAGGGAAAAAGAAACAGGCACTATGGAAATCCTGCTGGTTTCACCTTTCAAGCCATTCCTGGTTATTTTATCCAAAGCCATTCCGTATTTGATTATATCAATTGTCAATGTGGCGATTATTCTGACATTGAGTGTGTGGTTACTCGATATGCCGATTAACGGAAGTATTGCATTGCTGTTCGCGGAAAGCATCCTTTTAATTATCACTTCACTTTCTTTAGGTCTTCTTATTTCTACTTTGACGGATTCACAGCAAACAGCTATGCTACTGTCTATGATGGGCATGATGCTGCCTACAATGTTATTCACGGGGTTTATGTTCCCCATTGAAAATATGCCCGTACCGTTACAGATCATTTCTAATATTGTGCCGGCCAAATGGTATTATATCATTGTAAAATCCATCATGATTAAAGGACTTGGAATATCCATGATTTGGAAAGAAACATTGATTCTCGCAGGGATGTCCATAGTGCTGATTGGCATATGTTTTAAAAAATTTAATATCCGTCTGTCATGAGAACCATTCGATTTTTAATTGAAAAAGAATTCATGCAGATATTCAGAAATAAAAGTCTTTTGCCCATTTTATTCATTGTGCCGATCATACAACTCCTAGTACTTCCTCTTGCGGCAGATTATGAAGTGAAGGGAATTACAATATCCATTGTGGACCATGATCATTCTTCTTATTCACGGGATTTAACTGCAACAATAACTTCATCCGGATATTTTAAAAATGCAGCATATAGTGGATCCTACAATGAATCACTGCTCCTTATCGAAAAAGATAAAGCTGATATCATCCTGGAAATTCCTGCTGGATTTGAAAAAAACCTGGTCAGGGAAAACAAAGACGAGTTGTTCATCGCCATCAATGCTATCAATGGAGTTAAAGCCGGTCTTGGAGGAGCATACGTCAGCAGAATCATCAATCAATTTAATGCGGACATCCGGTTAAAGTGGACACAGGTACCTACGTTTAATGCAGAGCCTGTCATTGAGGTGGTTTCCTCTGATTGGTTCAATCCAAATATGAATTATAAATATTTTATGGTCCCCGGCATTCTGGCTGTGTTGGTAACCATGATTTCAAGTTACGTCTGCGCGCTGAATATTGTAAAGGAAAAAGAAATAGGAACGATTGAGCAGATAAATGTCACTCCTATCCGTAAAATGCATTTCATTCTTGGAAAGCTGATCCCATTTTTAATTATCGGGATGGTTGTTTTCAGTTTGGGCCTTTTTGTTGTCGCCAGGTTTGTCTATCATATCGTACCTGTTGGCAGTATCCTGTTGTTGTATGCATTCCTGTTTATTTATTTGATAGCGATGCTTGGTTTTGGATTACTTATTTCGACATACGCAGAGACCCAACAACAGGCGATGTCCATTGCTTTTTTCTTTATCATGATTTTTATGTTGATGTGTGGCTTATTCACAGCAATAGAAAGTATGCCTGCATGGGCACAAATAATCGCACAAATAAACCCGGTGACTTATTTTATTCAGGTGCTTCGCATGATTATTTTAAAAGGCAGTGGTTTCAATGACCTTCGGGTGCATTTCATGGTCATTACCATCATGGCCATTGGCTTAAATGGATGGGCAATCCTGAATTATAGAAAAACCACTTAAATATATTTTTCAGTCTTTTATACGTTTAAGTAGTCTGAATAAAAAAATGACCTGATTATTTAATTGATACACTATGGAAGAACGAAACGACCGGTCACCGCTTATTCTCAATACATCGGCCACACTTTTAGGATTGTGTTTCATAGTACTGACTTCATTGAAATTAAATAATCAGTCCGAAACCTCCCTAATTGACGAACTCACTGCTGTCGCTATGATCATGTTTATGGCAAGTAGCGTCCTGTCGTTTTTATCGATGAGAAGCAAAAGGATTCCTGGCCTGAGATTGGAAAAATTCGCTGATTTCATTTTTTTATCGGGCCTTGTTTTTCTGTTTGGCACCACAATGCTTATTATACTAAATGTGATTCACTAAAAGCGGTGAGAAGTGAGAGGTGAGTGAGACTTGAGAGATTTTGTAACTCACAATATACGAAACTCAAGATTGCGGATTTCACAGAATACTCAATAATTAAATCACCGATCACATCAAGACACCGATTACCGATTACCGTTTACTGCTTACCGATTACCGTTTACTGCTTACCGATTACCGATTACCGCTTACCGCTTACCGATCACCGATCACCGATCACCGATCACCGCTCAATGTTCATCATGTGCGTGCAACTGGTAGTCAGCTACAAGCTTTTGTTGAACTTCTGCAGGTACCTGTTGGTAGTCTGCAAGTTTCATTGAAAACTTGGCCTTCCCCTGTGTCAATGAGCGCAATGTAGAAGAATAGTCATGCAATTCTGCCAGTGGTACGCGCGCAAGGATTTTTTGATAGTGGCCTTCGCTTTCCATCCCCATGATTAAAGCTCTGCGTGTCTGAAGATCGCCCATCACATCGCCCATGAATTCGCCAGCACAAAGAATGGAGAGATCATAGATAGGTTCAAGCAATTGTGGACCTGCGTGTTGAAACGCGTTTTTAAAAGCCATCGTGCCTGCCAACTGGAAGGCCATATCATTCGAATCCACTGCGTGCATCTTACCATCGTAAATGCTAATCCGGATATCCCTGCAGTGTGATCCTGTCAACGGACCTTCCGTCATTTTATTCATCACCCCTTTCTTGATAGCACTGCTGAATTTAGTATCGATGGAACCACCGACTATACACCAATAGAACGCTAATGTTCCACCCCAGGGAAGCTTTTCATATTCGCGATTTCGTACTGTCAGTGCTTCAGGATCCTTCAT